>JAFAAJ010000298.1 GCA_023426625.1 Bacteroidota bacterium | reverse complement strand
ATCTTATTTTTACACAATCCAAAAAAGGTAAAATAATATTAAAATCAATATAAAAATGTTGCCGACAAATACAAGATTTCTTACTTTTGGGCAATCAAAAATTTAAGCATGAGAAAGTTAATTATATGTTTAGCCGTTGCAACAGTAGCTGTAAGCTGTAAAAAAGTGCCGGACGGAGGAAATAAAGGTACTTTGAAACTTGAAGAAGGAGTAGAAAGATATTCTGATGACGAGCAAACCAGTGGAGACCAGGATAAGCTTTCTGAATACAGAGGTGATATGCATAATGCGGGATCATCAATGTCTGATTCTGCTGCTACTAAACATACTGAAGAAGTGAAACCAGCTGAATCGGCTAAAGCGGAAGAAGCTGCAACACCAAAAGCTGAGCACTAATTATTAGTTCAAAATATAAAAATGTCCTGCAAATTTTGCAGGACATTTTTCGTGGGGTGATATTTGTCAACTCTCAGATAAAGACTTGGAAAAAACACTGTTTTTGTTTGTCCCTGAAAGCCTTTTTTTATACTTTTAACAAAACAAAATTTACAATGCAAGAGACATTAAATTACATTAACGAAAACAAGCAGCGTTTCGTAGATGAATTATTTGAATTATTGAGAATTCCTTCTATTTCTGCAGATCCGGCATATAAAAATGACGTATTGAAGTGTGCAGATGTTTGTGCAGAACATCTTAAAAATGCGGGGGCCGACAATGTGGAAGTTTGCCAGACGAAAGGATATCCTATTGTTTTTGGAGAAAAAATATTAGATAAAAGCCTGCCAACAGTATTGGTATATGGTCACTATGATGTGCAACCGGCTGATCCGTTGGATTTATGGAAAAAACCGCCATTTGAGCCTTATATTGAGAAAACGGAACTTCATCCTGAAGGTGCCATCTTTGCAAGAGGTTCAGCGGATGATAAAGGACAGTTCTTTATGCATTTAAAGGCATTTGAAGCAATGATGAAAACCAATGCTTTACCTTGCAACGTTAAATTTATTTTGGAAGGAGAAGAAGAAGTGGGTTCAGTAAGCTTGGGAGCCTGGGTAAATGAAAATAAAGAAAAGCTGGCTTGTGACTGTATCCTTATTTCCGATACGCATATTTACAGCAATGAGCAACCTACTGTTACAACAGGATTGAGAGGGTTAAGCTATGTAGAAGTAGAAGTGGAAGGTCCGAACAGAGACCTGCATTCTGGTCTGTATGGAGGAGCTGTACCGAATCCTATTCATGTGCTTTCAAGAATGATCGCTAATTTGATCGATGAAGATGGTCATATCACTATTGATGGTTTCTACGATAACGTGGAAGTTGTTTCGGATGAAGAAAGAGCGGAAATGAATAAGCTGAAAGATAATCCTGAAGAATTCAAGAAATCAATCGGATTAAACGGTGTGGAAGGAGAGAAAGGATATACAACTTTAGAAAGAACTTCTATCCGTCCTACTTTAGACTGCAACGGAATTTGGGGAGGATATACAGGGGAAGGTGCAAAAACAGTTATTCCTTCGAAGGCTTATGCTAAAATCTCCATGCGTTTGGTTCCGTATCAGACTCCTGAAGAAATTACAGAAAAATTCAAAGCATATTTTGAAAAAATAGCTCCGGATAATGTAAAAGTGAAAGTAACACCGCATCACGGAGGAATGCCATACGTTCTGCCTACCAATACTAAAGAGTTTTTAGCCGCAAAACAGGCAATGGAGTCTGCATTTGGGAAAGAAGTGCTTCCGTACAGAGGAGGAGGTAGTATTCCTATTACAGCAATGTTTGAGAAGGTTTTAGGTGCCAAGTCTGTATTAATGGGATTCGGGTTGGATTCTGATGCGATCCACTCTCCAAATGAGCATTACGGATTGTTCAATTTCTATAAAGGAATAGAGAGTATTCCGTTGTTTTTCGAGAACTATTCAAAATAATAAAATACATCCCTAAAGTCCCTATTTTAGGGATGTATTATTTTTATAAAAATATTTTTTACTCATCAGAGATTTTATTTATATTTACATCATTAAAATTTAAAATTTAAATTATGAAAAAAATTCTATCTTCTGCATTGTTGATTTCTGCAACAATGATGACTTTTGGACAAGTCCTTGTCAATGAAAATTTTGAAACATTGACTACTGGAAATCTTGGTACTGATGTAACCGGGGCAGCCGCTGGACAAAATGGATGGTACACGCTTTATGGGTCAAATGCAGATTACCAAGTTGCTACAATTGATGCTGCACATGGCAAATCTATGACAATTGCCAGTTATAATAGTTATAGTGCTACTACAGCTTCTTTGAACAATAGAATTGCAGCAAAATTAACAACAGTTACTGCTACAGCTTCAAACAATATACTTCATGGTAAATTTGATTTGTATACGGGACCTTCAACAGGAACAGGAACAATCCAGATGAGAGTTATGGGTATGAATGGTACAGCCTCAACAACGATAGGCGGTTTTACTTATGATGTAGCTACTAAAGAATTGAGAGGTCTTAGTACTTTTACAAATATGTCTACAGGGTTGCCAACTGTTTATTCAATTGGCTTGGCAGCAACTCCAGGAGTTCTTTTAACAGCAAATACTTGGGTATCGTTAAATTTTAAATATAATAAAACAACAGGGGCGATAGTTTGGACTTGGCCAACGGGTTCAGGCGGATATACGTCAAGTACTGCAAGTTTAGGACTTATACCAGGTATGGTTGCTGAAGATGTATATTTATATAATGTTACAGCAACTGGTAATACTGTAAGTAAAACTGCAGGTTTCGATAATATTTTTGTTGAATTTTCTAATGCTGCGGCTTTATCAACTAATGAGTTAACTGATAATAATATTAGAATTTCATCAATTGCAGTTTATCCCAACCCAACTACAGACGTTCTTAATATCAAATCAGAAGCCAAAATCAACAAAGTTTCTGTTACAGATGTTACAGGTAGAAACATTGATGTAAAATTGAATGAAAATACTGTAGACGTAAGACATTTACCAGCAGGTACATATCTTATCTCTATTGAGACAAAAGATGGTCTTACTACTGAGAAATTCATCAAAAAATAATATTATAGTAAATCTATAGAAATTTAAACGTTCCTAATGGAGCGTTTTTTTTATTTTTAAGAGATCAAATTTAAAATATTATGTTAACGGATAAAGTAGCCTACATTACGGGAGGAACCAAAGGAATCGGATTTGGTACTGCGAGAATTTTACTGGAAAACGGAATTGCAGTCGCATTTTCGGGAAGAAAAAAGGAAGATGTAGAAAAAGCGGAAAAAGAATTGAAGCAGTACTCTGATAAAGTTTTGGGAATTGTTTCGGATGTAAGAAATTTGGATGATGAGCAAAATGCTGTGAAAAGTATTCTTGAAAAATTCGGAAGACTGGATTTTGTTATCGCCAATGCAGGATTAGGTGTTTTTAAGCCTGTAGATCAATTATCTCCTGAAGAATGGAATGCGGTGATAGAAACGAATTTAACGGGAGTTTTCTACACTTTAAAAGCTTCTGTGGAAGAGTTAAAGAAATCTGAAGGTTATTATATAACGGTTTCCAGTCTTGCAGGAGCCAATTTTTTTGAGAATGGAACGGGATATAACGCATCTAAATTCGGAGTTGTGGGATTCACACAGGCTGCAATGATTGATCTGAGAAAATATAACATCAAAGCAACCGTAATCATGCCGGGTTCGGTAGCTACCCATTTCAATGGAAATATACCTTCCGAAAAAGACAGCTGGAAAATTCAGCCCGAAGACATGGGAAATCTGATATTGGATATTTTGAAAATGAATCCAAGAGTTTTACCCAGTAAGATCGAATTTAGGGCAACAAAACCAGCGCCGTAAATACATCTAATGTATTGAATAATAAAATACTAGGTATTATGCATGCATAATATATTTTTTATTTATATTTACAGAAATTAATCAGAACAAAATCTCTCCGTGAAATCGTCTGATTTTATGGGAATAAAAGAGAGAAAAACAACATAGTACACATGAAAATATTAGTTTGTATTAGTAGTGTTCCGGATACTACTTCTAAAATTAACTTTACAGCAGATAAATCTGCCTTCGACAAGAACGGAATCCAGTGGGTAATCAATCCTTTAGATGAATTTGCGTTAACAAAAGCAGTTAAGCTTCAGGAATCTCAGGGAGCAACGGTAACAGTTATTAATGTAGGAGATGCTGCTACGGAACCTGTGATCAGAAAAGCATTGGCTATCGGTGCAAATGATGCGGTAAGAGTAAATCTTGATCCTAAAGACAGCTATTCAACAGCTAAAGAAATTGCTGCTGTGGCTCAGAACGGAGGATATGACCTTATCCTTTGTGGTAAAGAATCTATCGATTATAATGGTGGTTCTGTTCCGGGAATGGTGGCTCAGTTATTAAACCAGCCTTTCGTAAATGCATCCGTAGGTTTAGATGTAAACGGAAGTGAAGCTACTGCTGTAAGAGAAATTGAAGGAGGTAAAGAAACTATTTCTGTGAAATTACCTGCAGTAATTGCCGGTCAGAAAGGATTAGTAGATGAAAAAGACCTTATCATTCCTAACATGAGAGGAATTATGTCTGCGAGAACCAAGCCATTACAGGTTGTAGAACCTACATCTTCAGAAGTAAAAGTTCAGGGAGTTTCTTATGACAGCGTTCCGCCAAGAGCTGCTGTAAAGATCGTTTCTCCGGATAATCTTGATGAATTAGTAAGACTACTTCACGAAGAAGCTAAAGTAATCTAATCTTTAATCATTAAATTTTTAATCTTTTAATTTAAGAAAAATGGCAGTATTCGTATACGCAGAAAATATAAACGGAGTTTACAAAAAAGCAGCTTTTGAAGCAGTTTCTTATGCTAAAGCTGTGGCTGATCAGGCAGGAGATACCGTTACGGCGATCTCTCTAAACCCTACAGATTCTTCAGATTTATTATACAAATATGGAGCATCGAATGTGATCAACATCAAGGATGAAGGTCTTAAAAACTTCTCAGCAAAAGCCTATGCACAGGCAATCAGTGAAGTGGTAGAAGGAAACGTAATTGTTTTTCCTCATACTACTGATGCTTCATCCGTAGCTCCAATGTTGGCGGTAATGAAAAATTATTCTTTAATTACCAATGCTTTGGCGGCTCCTGAAAGTCTTTCTCCTTTCCAGGTAAAAAGAAAAGCGTTCTCAGGAAAAGGTTTCATGCATGCTAAAGCAGAAGGAAACGGAGTGATCGTTACCGTTTCTCAAAATGCTTTCGGAGTAAAAGAAAATACAGTATCAGGTTCAGAAGAAGTGAAAAACCTATCTGTAGCTAATGAAGATACAAAAGTAATCTCTCACGAACAAAGTTCAGGAAAATTAGACCTTAAAGAAGCAGAGATCGTAGTTTCTGCAGGAAGAGGAATGAAGGGACCTGAAAACTGGGGAATGATCGAAGAATTGGCAAACGTTCTTGGAGCGGCTACAGCTTGTTCTAAGCCGGTTTCTGATATCGGATGGAGACCTCATACCGAACACGTAGGACAAACAGGAAAAGCTATTGCACCGAACCTTTACATTGCTGTAGGGATTTCAGGAGCGATCCAGCACTTAGCCGGAGTTAATTCTTCTAAAACTATTGTAGTGATCAATAATGATGCTGAAGCACCATTCTTCAAGTCTGCTGATTACGGGGTAGTAGGAGATGCCTTCCAGATTATTCCTGCATTGACAGAGAAAATCAAAGCTCTTAAAGGATAAAAAAAATGAATTGGCAATAGTCAGTTCGCTTTGCCTGTCAATTTAAATTAATTCACTTGCGAAGCAAAATTGACAATAAAGTTAATTCACAATTCACATATAAAAGCCCTTTCCGGGCTTTTATTTTTGTGCAAAAAGTAAAACCTACAATAAAAAATTAATTTATATTTGTAGTTATGGATTATAAACAGCTAATCATTCGCGGAATATCGTATAGCCAAACCCAATCGGGAGCTTACGCATTGTTATTGGAGCATGAGGAATCACATATAAAATTACCTGTGGTTATAGGAAATTTTGAGGCTCAATCCATCTCTCTTGGCCTTGAGAAAGACATTCATCCTCCTCGGCCGCTTACCCATGATTTATTTTCAAAATTTATAGTTTCTGCCAATTATGAATTGGTTTCAGTGATCATTTACCAGATCGTAGACGGTGTTTTCTTTTCCAATATCAATTTTAAAAATAAAAGCAATGATGAGGAACTGATTCTTGATGCAAGAACTTCAGATGCGGTAGCTATGGCAGTAAGATTTGACGCGCCGATCTTTACCACACAGCAGGTTTTAAATGAAGCAGGAATTCTTCTGGAACTGGAAGATGTTTCCAAAGAAGAAGAATCATTTTCCGAAACCGTACCTACAGAAGACAATTTAAGATCTCTTTCCATGGAAGAACTCCAAAAATTATTGGACGAAGCCGTAAAAGAAGAAGATTATGATACCGCTCTTGAAATTCAGGAAGAAATTAAAAGAAGAAAAAAGAAAATCGATTAAGATATATATCAAAAAACATATATGAATTTAAAATTACGACTTACTATACTTAGCTTTCTTCAGTTTTTCGTTTGGGGAGCGTGGCTGATTACCATTGGAGTATATTGGTTCAGTACCAGACAATGGGGGGGATCGGAATTCGGAGCAGTGTTTTCTACATTGGGAATCTCATCTATTATAATGCCTGCTCTTACAGGAATTATTGCCGACCGCTGGATGAATGCAGAAAAATTATATGGGATTCTTCATATTTTATATGGTATTACATTGTTTTTTCTTCCGCAGGTTTCAGATCCTAACCAGTTTTTCTGGGTGATGCTGATTGCGATGTTCTTCTATATGCCTACAATTTCTTTATCAAACTCCATCGCTTATTATGTTCTTAAAAACAATGATTATGATGTGGTAAAAGTTTTTCCGCCGATCAGAGTTTGGGGAACTGTAGGATTTATTGTAGCAATGTGGATCACCAATCTTACAGATAATAAAGATTCAGGGAATCAATTTTATATTGCGGCATTATTTGCCATTCTGTTAGGAGTTTACGCATTTACATTACCTAAATGTCCGCCACAAAATACAATCCCTAAAAATGCAACTACATTAGAGAAATTAGGACTTAATTCCCTATCGCTTTTCGGAAACGGAAAAATGGCATTATTCTTCGTGTTCTCCATGTTTTTGGGTGCTGCATTACAGCTAACCAATATGTATGGAGATGCATTCCTTTCAGATTTTGGTAGAATGCCTGAATATGCGAACAGTTTAGTGGTGAAACGTTCAACGTTAATTATGTCTATATCACAGGTTTCAGAAACCCTTTTCATTTTGGCAATTCCTTTCTTCCTGAAGAAATTTGGAATTAAAAAAGTAATGCTGATTTCTATGTTTGCATGTGTTTTAAGATTCGGTTTCTTTGCCTATGGAGTTCCGGAAGGCTTTGGTTTGGTTCTTATTATCCTTTCATGCATCGTCTATGGAATGGCGTTCGATTTTTTCAATATTTCAGGATCTCTTTTTGTGGAAACCAATACAGACTTTAAGATTCGCTCTTCCGCACAGGGGTTATTCATGATGATGACCAATGGTTTTGGAGCCATGATAGGAAGTTTAGTAAGCGGTTGGGTAATTCAGAACTACTTTACTTTACCAGGCGGAGATAAAATGTGGCATGAAATCTGGCTTTATTTTGCAGGATATGCGTTGATTATTGCCATTTTGTTTGCTGTTTTGTTTAAACATAAGCATGATCCGAAAGAAGTAGCGAATATTAATCATTAATTATTACGTTGATTATTAAAATATTAAATTGCATTTTGAAAAAAATGCAATTTTTTTTTATTTCACAGGCAACGTTTTTCATTTTTTGTTGTCTTATATATAGAAACTGATACATGGATTATTTAGAGAAGATTTTTATTCTGGCAAAAAAACAGGATCGTAAGGCTCAAAAAGAGCTTTATGAAATGTTTTCTGCTAAAATGCTGGCTGTAGCCAATTCTTATACTAACAATATTCATGATGCCGAAGATATTTTAATGAATGCATTCTTCAAATGCTTTACAAAAATAGAAGAATGCAGGGACTGGAAGAGTTTTCCGTATTGGTTAAGGAAAATTGTGGTGAATGATTCGGTGACCTTTATCCGGAAAAATAAAAGCATAATGTATGTGGATATGGAAACGGCAGAGGATTTTTCAGACAACCTTCAGGAAGAAGATGTCGGAGAGATTAATATCGAAGAAATACTCTCCCAAATGCCTTACGGATACAAGCTGGTTTTCAACCTGTATATTTTTGAAGAGAAAAAGCATCAGGAAATTGCTGAAATCCTCAATATTTCTGAAGGAACAAGCAAAAGTCAGTTAAGCAAAGCTAAAAAATGGCTTGCAGATTATTTAAAAGCAAAAGAAAATGAAAAAAGAAATACTGAAACAGTTGAAATCTGAATACCATAAGCAGGAATTACAGCCTTCTGCTGATTTGTGGGACAGAATGGAACAAAAGCTGGATACTAACCCGGTTATTGCTCCTCAAAAGTCTTTTGAATGGATGAAATATGCGGCCGTTGTATTGCTTTTGATTTCTACAGGGGTTATTCTTTATTTTAATTCCGGTAAATCTGTAGCAAACAATACAGTTGCGAAAAATGAAAATCTT
Organism: Bacteroidota bacterium; assembly: GCA_023426625.1. GTDB lineage: Bacteria > Bacteroidota > Bacteroidia > Flavobacteriales > Weeksellaceae > Chryseobacterium. Next base: position 13,299 of record JAFAAJ010000298.1, on the reverse strand, counting down.
GAAAAGATTGAAAAACAGCAGGAGGTGACATCAGAAACGGTTGTGGTGAATCAAAAAGAGAATGAAAATTTCGTAACTGTCGAGTCCCTGAATATTACTAAGACAAATGAGGTAACAATAGTTTCACCTGCTTCTCATCCTTCAATAATAAGGGCAGATAATAGCTTTCAGGTAGTCAAAGAAGAGAGAATACAGGAAAATAACGTTAATATAAGTTCTGTAATTGAGGATAAAAAAATCTTTAACGAAGAAAAACCTGTTATTGCCGAAAGAAAAAGAACAAATTATATAAAAGCCGATGAGCTGCTTTTAGGTAGGGAGTTTGATAAGACCAGAGAACAAAACCATAACTATAACCAAAACATTGGTATGCTGGATATGGGACAGATTACGCTCAAAAGTCCGAATTCTTTCAAAGTTTTGGGAATGACCGTCTTTTCCGATTCAGTTCAATCCAGATAAATCTTAAACTTTTCAAAAATAAAAATACTGTTCGGAAAACGAGCAGAGGTAAAATATTGTCTAAAAATAAAAATTAAAATATGAAAACTAAAATCGCATTAATGACTGCTGTAATGGCTTTTTCTTACACCTTTGCACAGCAGAACAACCATCTTAAAACATATTCTCACAAGATCGACAGTATCGTAGTTTCAGAAAAATCGAAAATGAATGCAGAACTGGATCAGGTAGACCGAAACTATAAGGATAAAAGAATTTCAGCTGAAGAAAAGCAAAAACAGAGAGTCGAGATTGCTTCGAAATACGAGCAGATCATCAATGATAAAGTAACCGCTCAACAATCAGAACTTGAAAATGCAACCAAAGAGATGGTGAAAAATGCCGTTTTGGGAAGAAAAGACAGTGCAAATACTTCTGCAAACCAGGTTCAGCTGGGAATAGGAGGTTTGAAATTAAAAGTTAATAACAACAAAACTCCGAAAGATCATTTAAGCAGTCTGGATCTTGCTGTAAGTCTTGTGGGTGCTAATCTTGTTTCTAAAAACGATTATTTTAAGGTATACAGCAAAGATTCAGAAATGAAAAATACCATACTGAATTCTTCAAGTTTTGCTTTACGTTATGAAAATCAGGTGGGAGGATATAAAAGTCCGGTTTTCTACCGTCTTGGAATGGGGGTGAGAATGGATGGTCTTACACCAAAATATGGACAGGTTTTTGTGCAGAATGAAGGCAAACTGATGGTGGATGATTTTACCCGCGGTGAGCTTAGAAGAACCTACCTTAGAAATACCTATCTGTATGTCCCTGCGGAACTGAGATTTGTATTGAATCCCAAATATACAGAATATGAAGGAGTGAAATATTTAGACAACACAAAGAGACAGATAAGCATTGTCGCAGGGATCTATGGTGGTATAAAATTATCAAGCCAGAACTACATCAAATATTCCAATGATAATTCCAAAAGAATTGTAGAAAAGGAAAGAGTAATGCAGGGAGTAAATAATTTCGTATTCGGAGGGAAATTAGGGATCGGGTATGGCGGAATTAACCTGTTCATTCAAAAAGACTTTACTCCAACTTTCAATGGAGATGCGTTGCTTGGTAAGAAATATGGATTGCAAATAGGAATAGAGATCGTTAATCTTGATTTTTAAATTGATAATAATGTCTATAATGTTCTATGAAATATTTAAATATATTATTGAAATATTGCTATTTATAATAGATTGATACAGAATGCCTATTTTTAAAACACACTTTTATAGGTGTGTTTTTTTTCGTATTTTGGCACTTTAATAAATATGAAATATATTCAGTTATTAGGATTGTTATTAGTGGTTGTAGGAAGCTTTCTGCCATTGGTTCATATTCCTGTAATCGGAAATTGGAATTATTGGAAATTAGATCACTACTTAGCTATTATTTGCTGGATTCTTTCAGCCTGTGCCTTGTTTGGGATCGTAAACCAAAGTGTGAGGATCGTCAGATTGTTTGCTATGCTTTTACTCATATTATTTGTTTTTACATTAATGGCTGTGAAGTTTCAGTCTCTTGAATATTTTAGCTTTCTGCCATTTAAATCCTGGAGAGAAACTTTTGCGGGAATAGTAAAATTGCGATGGGGATGGATTGTAGAGTTTGCAGGTGCATTTATCATGATGATGGCTGTGAAAAATGCGAACAAAGCTCAGTTGTGAGAAAATATAGATTAAAATAAATTAATTATAAAGAAATGTAACCGTAAGGTTCCATGTGACTAATAAAAATTAAATATATACGCATGAAAGAAGTATTCATTGTTTCCGCAGCAAGAACTCCAATGGGAAGTTTTATGGGAAGCTTATCAACTGTTCCTGCTACTAAGTTGGGAGCTGTTGCAGTAAAAGGAGCATTAGACAAAATTGGTCTTGATCCTAAAAATGTTCAGGAAATCTATATGGGAAATGTTCTGCAGGCAGGAGAAGGACAGGCTCCGGCTCGTCAGGTTGCTATTGGTGCAGGACTTTCTATTGAAACGCCTTCTACTACAATCAATAAAGTTTGTGCTTCAGGAATGAAAGCTGTAATGATGGCTGCACAATCCATCAAAGCAGGAGATGCAGAAGTTATTGTAGCTGGAGGTATGGAAAATATGTCTATGGTTCCTCACTACTACAATGCAAGAGTCGCTACAAAATTAGGCGACATCAAAATGCAGGACGGAATGGTTCTTGACGGACTGACAGACGTTTACAACAAAGTACACATGGGTGTTTGCGCAGAAAAATGTGCAACAGACTATAGCATAACAAGAGAAGATCAGGATAATTTCGCTATTGAATCTTACAAAAAATCGGCTAAGGCTTGGAGCGAAGGAAAATTCAACGATGAGGTGGTTCCTGTGGAAATTCCTCAGAGAAAAGGAGAACCGGTAATTTTTGCTGAAGATGAAGAATATAAAGCTGTAAATTTCGACAGACTTCCAACTCTTCCGACAGTATTCAAAAAAGAAGCAGGAACAGTAACGGCTGCAAACGCTTCTACATTAAATGACGGTGCTTCTGCTTTGATCCTTGTTTCTAAAGAAAAAATGGAAGAATTAGGTCTTAAGCCATTGGCAAGAATCGTTTCTTATGCTGATGCAGCTCAGGAACCTGAAAACTTTACAACAGCTCCTGCAAAAGCTTTACCTATCGCTCTTAAAAAAGCAGGGTTGGAGATTTCTGAGATCGATTTCTTTGAATTCAATGAGGCTTTCTCTGTAGTAGGTTTAGCTAATAATAAGATTTTAGGATTAGATCCTTCAAAAGTGAACGTAAACGGTGGTGCAGTGGCTTTAGGACACCCACTGGGAAGTTCTGGTTCAAGAATCATCGTTACACTAATCAACGTGCTAAAACAAAACAATGCAAAATATGGTGCTGCTGCGATCTGTAATGGAGGTGGTGGTGCTTCTGCTGTTGTTATTGAAAATATGTAAGATATTTCAGTCATATACAAAGCCCGGAGTTTACTCCGGGCTTTTGTTTACCACACATTCCTTTTTATTCACATGCTTACCTCAACTTTTTAAAAACAAAAAGGAAATCTGACAATAAATTTCGCCGAAACAAAATAAAACCACCGAATATTCAGCGGTTTTTTTATTTTTGTGCTACTAATACTTATTTGAAATGTCTGAAATTGAGAATCCACAACCTCAAAACATAAAGAACAATCCGAGGATCATGAAGGCCTGGGCAGTCTATGACTGGGCAAATTCTGTTTATTCTCTGGTAATTACCTCTACTATTTTTCCTATTTATTACTCTATTCTTACTACAGCGTATGAAAAGAAGCAATACGTGGAGGAAACCAAGCAATGGATCGATGTTCCGGTGAGGCACATGATTAATATCTTTGGAAAAGAATATCAGCCGGATGCTGTTTATGGTTATTCACTTACGATCTCATTCTTTATCGTTGTACTGCTTTCACCATTCTTATCTTCCTTGGCAGATACTATTGGGAATAAAAAATCTTTCCTTCAGTTTTTCTGCTATCTGGGAGCTACTTCATGTATGGGATTAGCAATGTTTACAGGAATGCATAATGTGTTTTTAGGACTCCTTTTCAGTATTACGGCCAGTGTGGGATTCTGGGGAAGTTTGGTGTTCTATAATTCATTTTTACCGGATATTGCTACCCGTGACAAGCAGGATGCACTGTCAGCGAGAGGATATGTTTACGGATATATCGGCTCTGTGGTTTTAGTTATCATTTGCTTGTTACTGATTCAGGTTTTGGCTAAAAATCCCGAACAGCAGATCATCTTTACAAGAGTCAGCTTTTTATTAACGGGAGCATGGTGGTTCGGATTTTCTCAATATACCTTTAAACATTTGCCGCAATTCGGAGACGTTAAAGATAAACTTCCTAAAGATCTTGTTCTTTTGAATTATAAAAATATCTTCAAAAAACATGAAGAGCAAGGCGGTTTCTTTATGGTTTTAAAAGATAACTTGAGCTTTTATAAAGATATTGCAAAGGAAAGTTTTCATGAACTTTTTAAGGTAGGAAACGAACTTTTTCAGGATAGAAATCTGAAGTTTTTCCTTTCAAGTTTCTTCTTCTACAGTGTAGGAATGCAAACTATTTTCCTGATGGCTACCTTATTTGGTAAAAGTGAGATCAATCTTGCTCAGGATAAGCTGATCGCAACGCTTTTGGTAATCCAGATCGAAGCCATTATCGGAGCAGTTGTATTCTCAAGATTATCCAGAAAAATAGGGAATAAGAATGTGATCACCATTGCTATCATCTTATGGATTATTGCATGTCTTTGGGCATATTTCCTTAATAAAGAAAATCCTACGGTAGAATATCAGTTTTATGGTGTTGCAGCGGTCGTAGGTTTGGTCATGGGAGGACTTCAGGCCATGTCAAGATCTACGTATTCTAAGCTTCTTCCGGAAGACTCTATGGAAAATACAACATTCTTCAGTTTCTATGATGTATTAGAAAAGATTGCGATCATTATCGGGACGTTCATCTTTGCAACATTGATCGAGCATTTTAACAATATGCGTATAGCGGCACTTTCTATGACGCTCTTCTTTGGAGCAGGATTGATACTGGTTCGTTTCCTGAAGATCAGTGTACTGAAAGATAAAGATACCTTGTAAAATTTAAGACGTTAGCAATAACGTCTTTTTTATTGCAACAACAGACAATTATCTGTATATTCGGTCTGGATTTTGCTAATATTTAGCGGAATAGTTTTAACTTTGCAAAAAGATTTATTTTAAATAATGACAAACCCTTTATTTTACGCCAAAATTCTTTTGTTTGGAGAATACGGTATCATTGAAGATTCCCAAGGTTTGACATTACCTTATAGTTTTTATAAAGGTACCCTCAAGTTCTCATCATTAGATTCTGATTTTGAAAAGAAGTCTAATGAACACCTTACAAAATACGCAGAATATTTATTGAATCTAGAGCTTCCAAAAGGCTTTGAACTGAATGTTCCAAAATTCCAGCAGGAAATCTCCGAAGGATTATTCTTTGACAGCAATATTCCTCAGGGATACGGAGTGGGGAGTTCAGGAGCTTTAGTAGCGGCTATTTTCGAACGATATTCCATTACCAAATACAATCCTGAAAATATTTCCAAAGACGAACTTAAAAGCCTTAGAAAGGTGTTTGGCTTAATGGAAAGCTATTTCCACGGAAGAAGCTCAGGAATAGATCCTCTTATCTGCTATATGAACCTGCCTATCCTTATCGAAAATAAAGAAAGTGTAGACAAAGTAGCCATTCCCAAGAGTGAAGAAGGTAAGGGAGCCATTTTCCTTATAGATTCCGGGATGACAGGAGAAACAGGACCTATGGTTCAGATTTTCTTTGAAAAAATGAAAACGGAAGGTTTCCGTAAAACCCTGAAAGAAGAGTTTATCCGTTACAACAATGCATGTATAGATGCCTTCCTTAAAAAAGATATGAATCCGTTTTTTAGAAACCTGAAAAAACTTTCACACTGGGCATATGAACATTTTCGTCCGATGATCCCGGAAAGTCTTTTCAATGTATGGAAAAAAGGACTGGATTCCAATGCTTATTATCTGAAGCTGTGCGGTAGCGGAGGCGGAGGTTACATTCTTGGCTTTACCAAAGACTATGAGAAAGCCGAAAAAATGCTGGATGGCTTCCATAAAGAAGTAATTTACAGATTTTAAACACATTGGGAATGGATTCTCAACAAGAAAATTTCCAATCTGCCAATATTGTATCTAAATCTCTGTTTTACAGATTTTCACAATTTGTAGGTTTTCTGTTGGGAGCCCGAGTGTTTGTAGCTGTTTTACTTACTTTTGCCTTATACGTTTCCACATTTTTTCTTTTCAATCAGGAGGAAAGCTTAAAGAAATTTGTCTTTGATTTTAAAGTTCATGGAATTATTTTCTGTACGGTATTGAGCATTCTCGCAGGCGGGATTATCAATCAGTTTTACGACCTGGAGAAAGACCATATTGTAAAACCTTTCCGAACAAGGATCCAAAGCTTTATTGCACAGAAATATTTCCTCTATGCCTATCTCACGCTGAGTGTTGTTTCTTTAGGTGTTGCCTGGATGATCTCGCACAGGGTTTTCGCATTCTTTATCGTTTATCAGTTCTTTATGTGGTTTTACAGCCATAAACTGAGCAGGATCCTAATTATCAATAACCTTACTTTTGTAAGTCTGACCTTATATCCCTTCTTCGGAATGATGGTGTATTATGAGACTTTTTCCATGAAAATTTTCCTCATGGCCATATTCCTATTTCTGATTCTTTTATGTATTGATATTGCTAAAGATACCCTTACAAAAAGCGTAGATAAAGCATTCGGATATATCACTATTCCCAATTATTTTAAAAGCCATATCACAAAGCTGATCATCATTTCATTGCTGATGTTTACCATGGCTGTTTCCATGCAGATTATTGCGGGAACCGGACTTTCCGGATTTATGAGTTATTATTTTGCAGCAGGATTATTTGTGTTTATTTTTTGTATCTACTTTTTGCTGAACTATACCCGAAGAAGCAAATTCATAACCCTGAATATTCTCAGGTTGTGGGTTTTTGTCGGAATTATTGCCATGCTTCTGAATGGAATTGAGAGTAAATTATGATAAATATCTTTTCCAAACACTGAGGTTTATTATTACCTTTGTGAAACTAAACTTAATAAAAAGCAATGCCCATTTTTAACGATACTAAAGTTGCATTTGCAGACAAATCCGATGCACAGCTAAAGAAAGCGTACTGGATGTTCAAAATGATCGAACAGCCTGCTCTTACCAGTTTTGGAACTTCAATCCTTAATTTTACGGTTCATAATAACTTTCCTTTCGTCACGGGAATTGTAAAAAATACTTTATTTGAGCAGTTTTGCGGGGGAGAAACCCGTGAAGAAAGTATGAAAGTGGTAAAGCAGCTCTTCAAAAGAGGAGTGGGAAGTATTTTCGATTATTCCATTGAAGGAAAAGAAGATGAAGAAACTTTCGATGCGGTTTGTAAAGAAATTAAAGATATCATCAGATTTTCGGTTGGAAATCCGGCTATTCCCTTTATCGTTTTCAAGCCTACAGCTTTCGGTAGAATAGATCTGTATGAAGCTGTTGGAAATAATGCAGAGCTGACTTCAAGCCAGAAAGAAGAATGGGAAAGAGTCGTGAGAAGATTTGATGAAGTATGTAAGCTTTGCCATGAAAGTGACAAGCAGGTGATGATAGATGCAGAAGAAACATGGATGCAGGGTGCAGCAGATCAGCTTTGTGAGGAAATGATGGAGAAATATAACCAGGAAAAGGCGATTGTCTGGAATACGATCCAGATGTACAGAACCGGCAGACTGGAATATATGGAGCAGCACCTTCAGAGAGCCCGAGAAAAGAATTATTTTATCGGATATAAGATCGTGCGTGGCGCATATATGGAGAAGGAAAGAGAAAGAGCCGCAGAAAAAGGCTATCCGGATCCTATTCAGCCAACCAAAGAAGCTTCAGATAAAAACTATAATGCCGGAATTGATTTTGTAATGAATCATCTAGATAAGGTTTCCGCTTTCTTCGGAACTCATAATGAAATCTCTTCGGAATTGGTTATGGATAAAATGAGATCGAAAGGTCTTGAAAATAATAATCCACACATCTATTTTGGGCAGCTTTACGGAATGAGTGATAATATCACCTTCTATCTGTCTCAAAAAGGCTATAATGTAGCTAAATATCTTCCGTATGGACCCGTAAAAGATGTTGTCCCATATTTAACGAGAAGAGCTCAGGAAAACACTTCTGTAGCCGGACAAACAGGAAGAGAGTTAAGTCTTATCAAAAAAGAACTGGAAAGAAGAAAAAGAGGTTAGTCTACTTCCAATTATATTAAAGAGGCTGTCTCAAAAGTACCCCCTCTCTCGGACTCCTGTCTGACAACTTTTGTCATTTAGGAGATTCTCAGAGCATTAATTTACCTTTTGAGACAGCCTCTTTTTATTTATGAATAATGATGACCATATAATTCAAGGTTCATAACTTTCAAATTTTCCGTTTTCGAAGAATATGACAATTCTTTTTATTTTATGAGTCTGATTATCAATAATTTGATTGATGATTTGATCGTTATTATTTTCTAATCGCTGAGAATCGGTTATTTTTTCACTTGCTGTAGTCTGTTGCGGTATATCGTATTCTCGCAGACTTTGTTTCAGCAACCGATCTTCATTTTCTGTCACTCCAAAATTGTCATCATCAATTAAGGTAAACAAATCGGGAAGTGGTGTAGGTTTTATTTTTTCTTCAGAAGCTTCTTTTTCAATGGGTTCTGGATCGTCAGATTTCAACATTTCGCCTTCGCCATTCACCAACCAGTCCCAAAGGATTTCCGGGAAACGTGATTTTATCTTAATAATGAATTCTAAGGATGGCTTATTCCTTCCGGATGTGATGTGAGAAATAGAGGAACGTTGTACATCTATTTCGTCTGCAAATTCAGAGGGAGTAAGATTAGAATACTCTATAACTTTGGAAATTCTCTCATTTAAACTCATAAAAAGGAGTTTTATATTATATTACAAATGTAAAAATAAAGTTTACAAATGCAAAATACAAAAGTAAACAAATGTAAATATGTATAATATACAAAAGTAAATAGTTCTAATTAATTATATATCAATAGTTTATTATCATTACGTTGCTAAAATACTGATCAAACAACTATTATACTCCTAAGCTTTGAACCTGATCATTTTTCCTTAAAGTAAAGGATGAAGTAAATAAATTAATAGCGGGTTTTTGGGACATAAAATTCCGTTAAATACTTTATCAAGGCTTATTCTGATATATTTCCTGCCGTAATTTATCATTAGAGTAGGAGACAGGTTAAATGCCTGATTGTATAGCTTAATAAGTGCTTATTCTAAGAAGAGGGGTGCTATTTGTTTTTACTAAATGTCCTAGACAAGGAGAATTTCAACTTTATAGAGCCAATTGATGCTGATACAATTCCTGTTTAAGTTAGCTGTTTTACCTCAACTTAAATTTACCCTTAAAAAACAGCTGTAAATACAAAAAATCATTCGATTTACATTTGTATAATATCGAAAATTCATAGCTTTTTCTACATCTGACATGTTTAACGAAATTACGCTCAAATGGGGAAAAGTCAATATTCACACACTTAAAGTAAAATTAAAAAATAAGTTTACATAAGCTTTATAAATAACTGAATTTTAATTTTTTAAATATAATCTATTAAATTATTGTTAATCCACAATTTTATCAACAGACATTCTGGCAATTCACCGTGTTTAGTAATATTACAAATGTTAATTTTGTTTTATGCCTGAAAATGGCTAAATTTGACTCATGTAAACTATTTCTCAATGAATTTTGAACAGATCTATATTCCGAATCCTAATTTTCCAAATCGCTATATTTCCCCTGAGAAATTATTTTTTTACCTACAGACGAATCTCAGCGAGTTTATTGAAGAGATAGGGAAGTCATATTTGAATAAACCGATTTATAAACTGGCTATAGGAAGAGGGAAGATCAATGTATTAGCATGGTCGCAAATGCACGGAAACGAATCCAACGCTACTCATGCCATGTTGGATCTGTTGATGACATTGGATAAGGCTCCTGAAATGAAGGAAGAGATTTTCAGTAAAATAACTCTGGATTTTATTTTTATGTTAAATCCGGACGGTTCGGAAAGGTGGACCAGGCTGAATGCTGCAGATATAGATCTGAACAGGGATTTTCACAATGAAGCCAGTACTGAGATCAAATTTCTTAAAATGATGGCTGCTTCCAGGAAGTATGATTATGCCCTGAATTTACATGAGCAGAGAACGATCTTCACAACAGATGGGATTCATCCGGCTACACTCTCCTTTCTGGCGCCCTCTGAAAACGTAGACCGCGCCATTACGGAAAACAGAAAGAAATGTATGGCTGTCATTGCCAATGTTTATAAACACCTGGAAAAAATGATCCCGAATCAGATCGGAAGATATTCCGATGAGTTCTATCCTACTTCTACAGGCGATAATTTCATCAAAAGCGGAATGCCGACGATTTTATTTGAAGGAGGACATTCTGTAGACGATTATCCAAGAAAAGAAACGAGACGATATTATACCATTGCGCTTTATTATGCTTTAAAGGCGATTGGGGAATTGAATTCCGATATTACTGGTTGGGAAACTTATCTGGATATCCCAGAAAACCAGGAAACTCATTACGATGTAATTTACAGAAATGTCAAACTCAATACAGATCATGAATGCATTCTGGATATTGCAGTTCAGTACAGGGAAATGATGGAGGCGGGTAAAGAGGAGATCTCTTTCATTCCGTTTGTAGTGGAGGTGGGAGATGTGAAAAACCGAAAGGGCTGGCTGGAAATAGACTGCACGGGAAAAAGATTTGTATCGGCAACAAAATATCCTAAACTGGATTCCATAGTAGATTTTACCATAGAAGACTAAAAAAGCGGAACATTGTGTTCCGCTTTTAATTTTATAATGATCCTATAATAATAGAATTTATTTTACCACTTTGATTCCGCTTGCTAAAAATCTGATCTCTTCTTTCGGTGTTGTAATAGCATCAATTTCAGATTGAGACTTCTTAGCATCTTCAGCATAGTGTTTTTGCTCGTCTACAGAAATCACTTTTTTCTCAGCATTTCCTTCTAAGATCACTTCTTTACCTTTTAAAGCTGTAGGAACGAAGAATGCATAATCTTTCATTTTTACAAAGAACTGAGAATTATCTTCAGTTTCGATCGTTAACCAACATCCTTTTTTATCGCAAACATCTGTTACTTTCCCTTTGATAGCAACATTCTCTACTTTTTTGTTGTCTTTCTTTAATTTTTTGGCAAGTTTACTTACTGTAATTGCTTTAGATTCCGCAGTAGGAGTAACACCTGCTCCATAAGTATCTCCAACAAGAGCATTTCCTGCCGGTGGAGAAAACTTTTTCTCTGTTGTTTCCTGTGCGAATCCAATAGTAGAAACGCTTACTGTAGCTGCGAATAATATAGCTTTCAATTTCATATTTAATATTTTTTCCAAAAATACTAATAAAAATTGAATTCAAAATCGGTTTAAGGTTGATAAAAAACATATTTATTTCTAAAATATTCGCATTGTCTTCAACGAAAAACATATTTGTTTATATTTGAACATATATATCACTATGCAAAAAAAACTAAAACTATGGGATGCCATTATGCTTGTAATGGGATCTATGATCGGTAGCGGGATCTTTATTGTAAGTGCCGATATGATGCGGGACTTAGGATCCGGATTCTGGCTTATTGTTGTATGGATCATTACCGGAATCATGACAGTGGCCGCGGCGATCAGCTATGGAGAACTTTCCGCATTGTTTCCAAAAGCAGGAGGACAGTATACTTATCTTAAAGAAATCTTTGGAAGAAAAATGGGGTTTCTGTACGGATGGGGGCTCTTTACGGTCATTCAGACGGGGACAATTGCAGCTGTTGCGATGGCGTTTGGGAAATTTACGGCGTATTTGGTTCCTGCGTTGAATGACGCTGCTCCGCTATTCCAAAGTGGAGAATTTAAGATCACCTGGATCCAAATATTAGCTATCGCGATTATTTTATTGCTTACTTATATCAATACAAGAGGAGTAGAAAGCGGTAAACTACTACAGAACATCTTTACAGGCTCTAAAATCGCAGCATTAATAGGTCTGATTGCTTTAGGCTTTATTCTTGTAGATGTTTCTCACCTGTCTGAAAACTTTAGCTTTGGATATGAAGCGTTCAACAATATTAAAAAAGATCTTTCAGGTAATTATCTGAAGGAAGGATGGCAATCTATTGGGGGAATGACTCTATTAGGAGGAATTGCTGCAGCTATGGTAGGTTCGGTTTTCAGTTCTGTAGCTTGGGAAAGTGTGACTTTTGTTTCCGGAGAAATAGATAATCCAAAGAAAAATGTGGTAAAATCCATGATTTATGGAACCACAGCTGTTATGATCCTGTATATTGCAGTGAATTACGTTTACCTGAATGCTTTGGACAGAGATTCCATTGCATTTGCAGCCAATGACAGAGTAGCAGTTGCGGCTTCACAAAATATTTTCGGAAGTGCAGGAACTATTATCATCGCTTTATTGGTGATGGTATCTACTTTTGGATGTAATAACGGACTGATTTTAGCCGGAGCAAGGGTTTTCCAGACTATGGCAAAAGACGGAATGTTCTTTAAATCCGCCATTGACAACAATAAAAATGAAGTTCCCGGAAATGCTTTATGGATGCAGGGGATTTGGGCTTCCATTCTTTGTTTAAGCGGTCAGTATGGGAATCTTTTGGATATGATCTCTTTTGTGATTGTTCTGTTCTATATGATCACGGTTTTTGGAGTGATTTACTTAAGAATCAAACAGCCCGGCTTGGAAAGACCCTATAAAACATGGTTATATCCGGTTACTCCCATTATTTATTTATTAATAGGAACAGGTTTCTGTGTTTTACTTCTGATCTACAAACAACAGTATACATGGCCAGGTTTCCTTATGGTTTTGCTGGGACTACCCGTTTACTATTTTATCAATAAAAATAAAGAGATTAAAGAATAATGATCACTATCAATTTAGAGCCGGGCTTTCAAACTTGTTTGAAAGCCCGGCTTTTTTATATTCAATTAAATAATTCCTAACTTCAATAATAAAATGGGAAGCTTTAACGCTCTAAAGTATTTTATAAAAAGTAATCGTTTCTGTTCTGGAAAACAAAAACTTTTATGCGTTTTGTGGTGAATATAATTCCATAAAATTCCGTA
>JAFAAJ010000305.1 GCA_023426625.1 Bacteroidota bacterium | reverse complement strand
TGGTGGTTTCTCTGGAACTGCTTTCTTACAGCCTGAAGAGCATCAAGAGCGCCTCTTTTATCGGATTTATTTAAAGCTACTAAATCTGCATAATCCAGCATATCGATTTTTTCCAACTGGGTAGAAGCTCCATATTCAGGAGTCATTACATACATGGAAACATCCGCAAAGTCGGATACCTCTGAGCCGGATTGTCCGATACCTGAAGTTTCTAATATGATAACATCCGGATGCGCCAATTTCAGAACATTCAGTGCGGAATGTATAAATGGAGAAACTGAAACATTGTTCTCTCTTGTTGCCATGGAGCGCATATAAACTCTTGGATCATTGATCGCGTTCATACGGATTCTGTCTCCCAGTAATGCTCCTCCTGTTTTCTTTTTGGATGGGTCTACAGAGATGATGGCGATTTTTTTATCAGGATTTGAACGTAAGAATCTTCTTACCAATTCATCGGTTAATGAAGATTTACCAGCACCTCCGGTTCCTGTAATACCAATGATCGGAATATTCAGATCTTTAGATTTCTCATCGATTGCTTTTACCAGTTCCGGTTTTTCATCTGAGAAGTTTTCCACTGCAGAAATAATTTGGGCAATGCTTACCGGATTTTCAAAGTTGATGGCATCCAGGTCTTTTGCTGTGACATCTTTTCCTGTAGCAAAATCTGATCTTTGAACCAGATCATCGATCATTCCCTGAAGACCAAGTTCTCTACCGTCATCCGGTGAGTAAATTCTGTCGATTCCGTAAGACATCAGATCTTTGATCTCTTCCGGCAGAATTACACCGCCACCACCACCAAAAATTTTGATCTGTGGAGAATTTTTTTCTCTAAGAAGGTCGTAGATGTATTTAAAATATTCGTTGTGACCTCCCTGATATGAGGTTAAAGCAATGGCATTTGCGTCTTCCTGAATCGCTGTGTTTACAACTTCTTCAGCCGATTTATCATGACCAAGGTGAATGACTTCGCATCCTGTACCCTGAATCACACGGCGCATAATATTAATGGCTGCATCATGCCCGTCAAATAATGACGCTGCTGTTACAATTCTTACTTTGTTTTTAGGAGTATATTTTTGGGTTTCCATAAAAAAATTAGAAAATTTCTGAACTTCCAAATATAATAATAAAATAAGAACCTGATTTTTCTATTTAAAAATTTGATATATAGGGTTTTAGTTAGGATTTGAATCCTTGTGTTTTCCCCTTCGAACGAACATTCGTTTAGAAATGATGAGTAATTTATCTACTTTTGTAAAATATATTATGATATGCAAAGAGCTTTGATTTATTTCGCAATAGGAACGGTTGTTAGTTTTTTTATCAATTACCTTTTCCTGAGCAGTGAGAACATCGGACTGGATATTTATTATGCCGTTGCATTTGGTTTTGCGTGGGGAATGGCTTATTATCTGGATACTCCCAATTTCACACTGCCTCAAAAGCTGGGTTTGTCTTTTGTGGCAATGGGGATTTTGGTTTTAGTAGGAACATTGATTTTTAATTTGGAACTGGCGATACCTTCTGTCCTGAAATTTTCAACAGTTTTTGTGGCTTATTATTTAATAGCCAGCTTTAGAGCCAATAAGTCCTTGCGTAATTAATGCAGGGTCAAGAAGCTTACATATACTAATGCAAGAAACATTGCCAGTAATCCGAAAAAGTTCACCATAAATAAAATAGATCCTTTTAGAATACTCATTCTTTTACTTGTTTCATACACTCTGTGATGGGCTATGAAGAAATAAACAGACATGTATAGGATTGCTGCTGTATATAATAATACGGAGAATAAAGTTAAAATACCATAATCGGGCAGTATTTTCATAAGCTCTGTTCCGAAAATGAAAATAAGCGTTCCCAAAAGAAGAAATGAAAAGTAATGCAGTGTGAAAATACCATGATCAAAATACCACCATTTCTTTTTATTGTGGAAAATCCAAAGGAAAAAAGCGAAAATAGGGAGATAGACAAATAGTGCTTTAGGCAGGGTATGTACCATGTTTTCGGCAAAAAGCTCTAATATTTCATCTCTGTTCATGCCTTTTTTCTCCTGTAAATGGAATACTTTTTTAGCAACGGGACGCAAAAAGTCATACGAACGCTGTTTGTCGGGTCTTTTTTCGTACAAAGAATCATACTGTTTCAGATTCTGAGCTCCAAGGATAGTCATCTTACCTTCTTTCGTTTTTCCTAAAGCTCCTTCATCAACTCCTTCTTTTACTTCATTAATTTTAATAAGCTTGTTGTCTACTATTGGTTTTAGTTCTTTATCGGGAAGTAGGGTCGTCTTTAAGCTATCCGTCAACTGAGCCAGTTTTTTTTCCTGCTCTTGTTCTGCAAGAATTTCCTGTGCTGTTTGAGGTTTATTTTCGCGTTCATTGCTGTCTGAACTTCCCAAAAGAGAAGGGAGGAAAAATGTGATAAAACTTACAAAGATGTAAAGCTTTACCGGAGCCACATATAATTGTCTTTTACCGGCAAGATATTCTTTAGTGAGCTTTCCCGGACGGATGAGAAGATATTTTATGGTTTTCCAGAACTGTCCGTCATAATGGGTGAAATCCTCAATAAAATGAGTGAAAAGATAATAGAAAGACTGGCGGGTTTCAATGTTTTCCTGTCCGCAATTAGGGCAAAATCTTTCTTCTACAAGATGTCCGCAGTTAAGACATACTTTATCTTCTCTTATTTTTCCGTGGCTCATAGTTTTGGTTTTAACGCAAATATAAATATTTCATGAATGAAAATTGATTTTTAAGAATGGATACAATTTAAATTGTAATTTTGAAGCATATTTTCTTCTTTTTTTCAGTAGTCTAAATTTGATTTAAGTTGTTTATCTTGCGTTCAGTTTTTATAGATAAATCCTATCAAACAACTGAAAACATCATATTCAATAAAATAAGTTTTCCTATTCCAAAATTTATTTATACCTTTGCACACCCTTTTAGGGGAAAATTATGTTTAATCTTTAACTAAAACGTGTGAATACATTAAGTTACAAAACTGTTTCAGCGAACAAAGCTACTGCTAATAAAGAATGGGTTGTGGTAGACGCTGAAGGACAGCCTCTTGGCCGATTGGCTTCGAAGGTTGCAAAGATTTTGAGAGGAAAGCACAAGACGAATTTTACGCC
>JAFAAJ010000300.1 GCA_023426625.1 Bacteroidota bacterium | reverse complement strand
CTGACGATCTTATTTTCGAGCTTTTTGATCTCACTTGGCGTCAGAAGTCTTTCCAGAATGATCCTTTTACATGTATCATACTGGAAATCTAAATATACGGCGCCAATTAAAGCCTCAAATAAATTTCCGGAGATATTTTCACTTAAAACTACGGAATTTTGCTTTTGCAGCAAATCTGTCAGCTTTAAATCTTCTCCTAATTTATTGAGATTTTTTCTGTTAACAATTTTAGATTTCATTTGTGTCAGATAACCTTCATTAGCCTGAGGATATGTCTGAAACAAATGACAGGAAATAATAGTACCCAAAACAGAGTCGCCTAAAAACTCAAGTCTTTCATAATTGACGTCCTGGTTTTTAGAAGAATTTTTCAGAGAAAAGGCTTCTCGGTAAAGACTAATATTTTGTACCTCAGTACCAAGTATTTTATTCAGTGTGGTACTAAGGAAATGGTCTCTCTCCGTTAATTTTCTTTTTCTGTTTTTGAGAAGGAATTTAGAAAAGTATTTCTGTAACTCCATTCAGTAGATTTAGATTTTCTTAAATAGAACACAAGCATTGTGTCCACCGAATCCAAAAGTATTACTCATGGCTACTTTTACATCTTTTTTCACAGCATTGGTAAATGTAAAATTCAGTCTGCTGTCAATGTTTTCATCATCAGTAAAATGGTTAATGGTAGGAGGAACAATACCATGAATAATAGTTCCTAATGCTGCAATAGCCTCAATAACTCCGGCTGCACCCAAAAGGTGACCTGTCATTGACTTCGTAGAATTGATCTGAATGTCGTAAGCATGCTCTCCTAATAATCTTGAAATAGCATTAGATTCTGCAATGTCTCCTAATGGAGTAGATGTACCGTGCATATTGATATGATCTACTTCATCAGCAGTTAATCCTGCGTCTTCTAAACAGTTCTTCATTACCAGATAAGCTCCTAATCCTTCAGGGTGTGGTGCCGTCATGTGATGTGCATCAGCACTCATACCGCCACCTTTCAATTCTGCGTAGATTGTTGCTCCACGTTTTACCGCGTGTTCATATTCCTCAAGAATGATACATCCTGCACCTTCACCCAATACAAATCCGTCTCTGTCTTTGTCAAATGGTCTTGATGCTGTTTTCGGATCATCATTTCTTGTAGAAAGTGCCATCATTGCATTAAATCCGCCAACACCACTTGCTGTAACGGCTGCTTCCGAACCTCCACATACAATTACATCAGCTTTTCCCAGTTGGATAAGCATTTTGGAATCGATAAGGGCGTTTGCTGAAGAAGCACAAGCAGATACAGTCGTATAATTAGGTCCGTGGAAACCATATTCAATAGAAATATGTCCCGGAGTGATGTCTGCAATCATTTTAGGGATAAAGAAAGGGTTGAATCTCGGAATTTCCGTATTTGCCCATCCCAAAACTTCAGTTTCGAAAGTTTCCAAACCTCCGATTCCTGAACCCCAGATTACTCCAACTCTGTTTTTATCAACATTGTCTTCAATGATTCTTGAATGTGCAACAGCCTCTTTAGCTGCTACCAATCCAAGCTGGGTGTTTCGATCCATTTTCTTTGCTTCTTTCTTATCGAAATGCTGCAACGGATCAAAACCTTTCACTTCACAAGCGAATTTTGTTTTGAAGTTTGTGGCATCAAAAAGAGTAATCGGAGCAGCACCGCTCTCACCTTTAATAAGATTTTCCCAGTATTCTTTTGCATTATTTCCAATCGGTGTTATTGCGCCAAAACCGGTTACAACTACTCTTTTTAATTCCATAAATTTTTAAAATTTTCTTTTTGTTGAAGAATATTATTTATTTACTACTTCCTCGATATAAGCGATAGCGTGTCCTACAGTAGTAATTTTTTCAGCTTGGTCATCAGGGATCTGAATGTTGAATTCTTTTTCAAATTCCATGATTAACTCAACTGTATCTAATGAATCAGCTCCTAAATCATTAGTGAAGCTAGCTTCAGGAGTTACTTCTGTTTCTTCAACGTCAAGCTTATCAGCGATGATAGCTTTTACTCTTGATGCAATGTCTGACATAGTAAATTATTTTTTTTAATTGTTAGATGGTGCAAATATATAAAATTCTTTACGATAAAACATTTTTTTAGTCTTTTTTGTGGACATGGAAGATGAATTTTATCCCATAGAGATATAGTGTTTTAGTTTTCAGGTGTTTATATTGAAGCTCTGCTTTGGATTAAGAATAAGAGTGTGATAATATAGCAAAGAGCGTTTTTAAATTAGACTGGTGTGAAAATAAAAGGGAAAATTTGTAATTATTCTGATTTAAGAATATGCTTATAGTCAAATTATTAATTAAAAATGTTAACTCATAATATGTCTAAAAATATTTATCTGTTCTCAAACAGTTAAAATTAATCCAATAACTCCCATAATTTCATAGTAATAGTGAATATATGAGGTTTGCTTGTTTAGTTGAATATTTTGTATTGTTTTTATATTATATTTAAATTTTGACTACAATATAATATAAAAATTTATTAATTTTACATTTAACTCATAAATGATTTAGCCTATGAAACAACATTTTTACAACATTACAAATCCTTTTTTCTCTAATTCAACCTAAAACCAGAACTACTTCCCATTTTCAGACAATGCTATATTTCGTCTGATTTTACTGCTGCATCCCGTCAGGAAAAAATATAGTAGTTTATATGAAAGTCTCAACAATAGCTCAATTACCAATTAACGGTGAAAAGGGAGTTATAGGTTCAAAGCATATGTTTAACGTTAAATTAAAATCATGAAAAAAATTACACAAAAATCGAAGTTTAAAATATGGGGGTTAAAAACAAAGGCCTCGTTATTAATGTTATTTGGTGCGATTTTGTCTGGTACTCAAGTACAGGCACAAACTTTCTCTTATACAGGAGATGTACAATCGGTAACTCTTCCTGCAGGTTCATATCAGGTAGAGATGTGGGGAGCTGATGGAGGGGATGGCCTTAATGGAACTGGAGGTAAAGGTGGGTATAGCACAGGAACTTTAGTGGTTGCTGCCCCTACAACTTACTATATTTATGTTGGAGGTAAGGGAACCTCGGCAACAGGATCAACGCCAGGCGGATGGAATGGCGGTGGCAGCTGTACAGGTTCATATAGTAGTGGTTATAACGGAGGAACCGGTGGTGGTGGAACAGATATCAGAACTACTCAAAATACTGCCTATGCAGACAGAATAATTGTTGCCGGCGGTGGCGGCGGTGGTGTAGGTTATAGTTCTTATACTGGGAATGGAGGAAATGGAGGAGGTGTTACCGGAGAAAATGGAGGAAGTAGTCGTGGAGCAAATTATATAGGTCATGGAGGAAGTCAAACGGCTGGAGGTACAGG
>JAFAAJ010000213.1 GCA_023426625.1 Bacteroidota bacterium | reverse complement strand
ATATAGGAATCTTAGAACGTTTATTAGTATTCACTTTCATTATGGTGGATCACTGGGAAGGCGTAGGTTTTATGGTGGCTGCAAAATCTGTTTTCAGATTCAGCGATCTTGCACAGGCAAAACAAAGAAAACTCACGGAATATGTGCTTATAGGTACACTTCTGAGCTTTGGAATGGCTGTTTTAACGGGAATTTTAATTAAATAATATAAATCTAATAAAGACAATTTAGAAATGGAAAAGAAAGAAATGTTGTACGAAGGTAAGGCAAAACAAGTATTTGCTACCGATAATCCTGAAGAAGTAATCGTACGTTTCAAGGACGATGCCACAGCATTCAACGCTCAGAAAAAAGGTCAGGTGGATCTGAAAGGTGAGATGAACAACGCCATTACCACACTTATTTTTGAATATTTGAATGAAAAAGGGATTAAAACTCATTTCATCAAACAATTGAACGAAAGAGAGCAATTGGTAAGAAAAGTATCCATTATTCCTTTGGAAATGGTGGTAAGAAACTACTCCGCAGGAAGTATGGCTCAAAGATTAGGAGTAGAAGAAGGAATTAAGTCTCCGGTAACGATATTCGATATCTGCTACAAAAAAGACGAGTTGGGAGATCCGCTTATCAACGATCACCATGCTGTTTTCCTAGGAGCTGCTACGTATGAGGAACTTGATGACATGTATGAACTGACATCAGATATCAATGAAATCCTGATCGATCTGTTTGATAAAATCAACATCATCTTAGTAGATTTCAAAATTGAATTAGGTAAAACTTCAGATGGTGAGATCATCCTTGCTGACGAAATTTCTCCTGATACATGCAGACTTTGGGATAAAGATACGATGAAGAAACTGGATAAAGACAGATTCAGAAGAGACTTAGGAGAAGTTACCGAAGCTTACGTTGAAATTTATAACAGATTGAAAAATTTACTTCAAAAGTAAATTCAGGAATGTTGGAAGTGAGATACAGAAATTAGTTTGAATGCATCGAATATTAAAGTTCAAAATAATTTACTCATTGAACAAAGTTTAAATGATAATCTGAAGTTAACTTAGACTAAATTCTGACATCTAACCTCTAACTTCTAATAATTAGAAAAAATAGAAATGAAAAGTTTAGACATTCATAAAAGTGAATATTTAAAACAGTTTAAAGACCAACCTTACGGAAGAAACCTTTTCAGAACGCAGGAAGAGGAAAGACTGGATGCCCCGAATGAAGAGTGCGGTATCTTCGGGATGTATTCTGATAATGATCTGGATACATTTTCTCTTTCACAGTTCGGACTTTTTGCATTACAGCACAGAGGTCAGGAGGCTTGCGGTATTTCCGTATTAAAGAACGGGAAAATCTCAAATCTGAAAGATGAAGGATTGGTATTAGACGTTTATAAAGAGATCAAAGATCCTGAAACTTTTATGGGAAATTCTGCAATCGGGCATACACGTTATACCACTGCAGGAGACAAAAAGAAATATAATTTCCAGCCATTCTTCGCTAAAAACGAATATGACCAGATTATACTTTCTATAGCGCATAACGGTAACCTTACCAATGCAAAAGAACTAAAAGCAGAATTAGAAGCTGAAGGCGTGGTTTTCAGAGCAACTTCGGATTCTGAGGTAATTCTAAGACTGATCCAGAAAAACCTTGACCTTGGACTTCGTGGAGCCATCAAGGCAACAATGGAAAAAATTGAAGGAGCTTACTCTGTTGTGGGAATGACAAGAAATAAATTCTTCGCATTCAGAGATTTCAACGGGATCCGTCCTTTGGTTTTAGGAGCTATTGATGAGAGAACTTATGTTGTGGCTTCCGAATCTGTGGCATTGGATGCCGTAGGAGCTCAATATGTTCGTAATATTCTGCCGGGAGAGATCATTTACACCAATGAAAATGAGCCTGGAAAACTTCATTCTTACATGGTAAATGAAGAAAAAGGAAAGCAAAGAATCTGCTCTTTTGAATACATTTATTTTGCAAGACCTGACTCTACACTGGAAAACATTAATGTGTATGAGATCAGAGAAAAATCAGGTGAGAAAATCTGGCATCAGGCTCCTGTAGAAGCGGATTTGGTAATCGGAGTTCCGGATTCAGGAGTTCCGGCAGCCATTGGCTTCTCAAAAGCTTCGGGAATACCTTTCCGTCCGGTTCTTATCAAAAACAGATATATCGGAAGAAGTTTTATCGTTCCGACTCAGGAAATGAGAGAAAGAGTAGTTAACTTAAAGCTGAATCCTATTATTTCCGAGATCAAAGACAAAAGAGTCGTGATCATTGACGATTCCATCGTTCGTGGAACAACATCAAAAAGGCTTGTTAAAATCCTTAAAGATGCAGGTGTAAAAGAAATTCACTTCAGAAGTGTTTCTCCGCCAATCGTTGCTCCTTGCTATTTAGGAATTGACACCCCTTCAAAAGATGATCTAATTTCTGCCAATATGTCTACGGAAGAATTGAGAAAGTATTTAGGAGTGGATTCATTAGAATTCTTGAGTACAGATAACCTGATAGATATTTTAGGATCTGCCAATCACTGCTTCGGATGCTTTACAGAACAATATCCTGTAGGAAAAGGAGAGGAGATTGAATTATTTAATTAAAATACCTTTATAAAACGAAAAGGCCAGGTTTTTATCAAACCTGGCCTTTTCTATTGAAATCAAATTGTTACTTGAACTTGTAAGCTACACCAACCTGAAATACATTGTTTCTAACAGCATCGCCTGGATTGTTCTCAGCAATGTCAGTTACACCTGCAACGAATCTTGCAGTAACTCCGAAGTCAGGAGTGATGTAATAACCTGCTCCAAGACCGATTCCTAAGTCAAAGCTCTTAAAATTATCCTTAACATCTGCAGATCCAAGATCAGTTTTTACTTTTGCATTGATCAAAAAGCTGAACTGAGGTCCTGCTTCTACATAAAGATTAGGAAGTGCGTTGTACTGGAACATTGCAGGGATAGAAATGTAATCAAGATTTACTCTTACATCCGAAAAGTTTTCGTCTTTAGCTCCTGCTCCGTTGTACAAAACTTCAGGCTGAATGCTGAAAGAGCTTGCTAATGGAATGTTTACGAATGCTCCACCGTACAATCCAGCTTTCGCTTTTGCCTCATCTTCGTTGATAGACGCAACATTAAGACCCGCTTTCAATCCGAATTGAATTGGAGATGAAGTTTTCTCTTTTTCCTGAGCAAACACTAATGAACCAGCAGCTAACGCTAAACTTAAAAATAGTTTTTTCATGGTTTAATTTTTTAATTATTAATTGAATTTTTATAACATACCACTTCGGGCAAATTTCCTGCCAAATTACTAAAATATGACAAATATCAATAAAAGCCGGATAAAAAATCCGGCTTACTAATTATTAATTGACAGCTTTATTACTGCTTCGCTTAAAATTTAAATGCTAATCCCACCTGGAATACATTGTTTCTGATCGCATCAGAACCATTCGGTCTGTCTTTAGCGATGTCTGTCAAACCTGCAACATATCTTGCTGTAAGTCCGATGTTTGGTGTGAAATAATATCCTGCTCCAAGACCAATACCGAAGTTGAACCCGTTTAGGTCATCCTTATAATCACCAGATTCAGCGATTACGTCATTATCTGTTTCATTTTTCAGTTTATTTTTAGCATTAACTAAAAATCCGAATTCCGGTCCTGCTTCTAAATAAAGGCTTGGAAGCGCATTATACTGGAACATTACAGGAACTGCAATATAATCATGATGTCTTGCAGAAGAATATCTAGTTCCCGCAACGGTTTCATCGTACTTATCACCATATTGGGTATATAAAACCTCTGGCTGAATGCTGAAAGAACTAGCAATTGGAATGTTTGCAAATACTCCGGCGTTGAAACCAATTTTAGATCCCTGATCATCTAAAGTACTGTCATTGGTAAGAGAAGAAACGTTCATTCCCGCTTTGATACCAAATGCTACCGGAGATGTAGATGACGTGGATGTTGTTGTCGTCTGAGCAAATGCTAATGTACTTGCAGTAACTGCTAATCCTAATATTAACTTTTTCATAACTTTAATTTTTTAATACTTTACTATTCTAATTTTAAATTTTACTACTGCCAATTTGAATTTGACGAAGACTATATTTCAAATTGTTTGCCAAAGTTGGGATTCCACTTTAAAATTCAATACAAAAAATAATTCAAAACATAGAAAAATGACCGTACAATACTGAAATTCAAATTGATAATAATCTATTAAACGTTTGTTTATAAAAATTAAAAATTGAGGTTAGTCATTAAAAAACTAACTTATTTGAATTAAAAAAAGCTGGATTATGAAAAATTATTCAATCGTCTGTAAAATTCTAAGGATGCAATGATGTTTTCCTGACTGCACTGATGATCAAATACACAGGAACCGATTCCTGAAAGCAATGAGAAATTGATCTTATGATCTGTGTTCTTTTTGTCATTCATTAATAAGGCAGAAATATCTTCATTCGTAAAATCACTGATATCTAAATATGGATAATACCTTTGAATGTTTTCAATAATCAATTCAGAATCTTCTTCAGAGATCAATCCTTCCAGATGAGAAAGTTGGGCTTCACAGATCATTCCTGCTGCAACCGCTTCTCCATGAAGGATTGGATTTCCCTGTTCCAGACACAGGCTTTCAATAGCGTGTCCTATCGTATGTCCGAAATTAAGGGTTTTCCTGATATTCTTTTCGTGGAAGTCTTTTTCTACAACATTCTGTTTGATATCCATTGAGGTCTGGATATGAGGGATTACTGCATCCGCATCAAGTTTATGGATCTGGATAAGACCATTCCAATGGGTTTTATCAGTAATCAGGCCGTGTTTCAGCATTTCTGCAAAGCCACTTCGCAATTCTTTAAAAGGAAGCGTTTCCAAAAATTCAGGATAAACAAAGATCTTTTCCGGGAATGTGAATGTTCCTACCATATTCTTATAATGCATAAGATCTATTCCGGTTTTACCTCCGATAGAAGCATCACACATGGATAATAGAGTAGTGGGAATATTAATGAAATTAATCCCTCTTTTATAGGTAGAAGCTACAAAACCTCCCATATCGGTAATCACTCCGCCTCCAAGATTAATCATCAGCGCTTTTCTGTCCGCCTGCATTTCCGTTAAAATTTCCCAAAGCTGATTCGCGGTCTGAATATTTTTCATTTCTTCACCGGCTTCGATCTCCAGAATTTCAAAACCAAGATCCGTTTCCATATTCCCTAATAGAACAGGAAGACAATATTCATGCGTATTTTCATCAACCAGGATAAATATTTTACTGAAGGATTTACTTCGAAGAAAATCATTCAACTGAGAGAAATTATCATTTAATATTGTTATCATTTTTGGAATCTCTATAAGGTTAATAATACAAGTCTGAATGCAAAGTTATGATTCTTAATTTTTAACTCGTAACTAAATGTAGTATCTTTGTAGAAATTTTTAGAATGAGCAGGGATAACAATAACTCAGAAAGACCAAAAAGACCAAGAATTTCAACAAGAAAAAGTTCTGACAATTCTCGTTCTTCTAAATCTGGATATTCATCAGAACCAAGAGCATCTAAATCTTTTCCTAAAGGGGGAGAAAGAAATGCTGAACAAAGAAACGAAGAACAGAACTCAAAATACGAAAGAAAACCTTATATCACCCATAAAAGTGAAGGACAGGAAAAAAGACCTTTCGGAAAATCGACTTCTAAAAGAGGCGGAAGAACCTTTGACACCCGAGATAAATATGAAAGAGGCAGCCTGAAATACGGAAGAAGACCTTCTAGCGGAGATGACAGAAATGAAGACCGTGCAAAATCTTTCGTACAGAAAAGAAGGCTTACCAAAATTGATAAAGATATTCATAAGGATACTATCCGTCTTAATAAATACATTGCCAATTCCGGGATTTGCAGCAGGAGAGAAGCAGATGATCTGATCACTCAGGGCTTGGTGGAAGTAAACGGGAAGGTGGTTACGGAAATGGGATATCAGGTTCAGAAAACGGATAGAGTCGTGTTTGACGGACAAAGCATCACGCCGGAAAAACCTGTTTATGTGCTTTTAAACAAACCAAAAGGATACATTTCTACAACAAAGGACGACAAAGCCAGAAAAACTGTTATGGACCTTGTTGCTAATGCTTCACCGTACAGACTTTTCCCAGTTGGTAGACTGGATCGTTCAACAACCGGAGTTATTCTTTTAACGAATGACGGACACATGACGAAAAAGCTGACTCACCCTTCTTTTGAAGCCAGAAAGATCTATCATGTAACTTTAGATAAAAAACTGACTCATGAGGATATGAAACTGATCGCCGAAGGAATCCGTTTGGATGAAGGCGTGGCAAAAGTAGATCAGATTTCGTTCATCGAAGGGAAACCTAAAAATGAAGTGGGGATTGAACTGCACATCGGATGGAACCGTGTGATCAGAAGAATTTTCCAAAGACTGGGTTATGAAGTAGAAGCGTTGGATAGGGTAATGTTTGCGGGATTGACTAAGAAAAACATCAAGCGCGGACACTGGAGAATCCTTACAGAATTAGAAGTGAATAACCTTAAAATGCTTTAAGAGTTATAAGTTATAAGATATGAGTTATGAGTTTTTTACTCGTCCCTCTAATTAAAAAGCGTGGTAAATAAAATTACCACGCTTTTTTTATGTATTTCTTTCTTCAATATAAAAAAACAAGTTACTGTTTTAAAGCAATTCGCTACTCATAACTCATAACTCATATCTTATAACTTACAACTAAAAAAGCCTATCCCAAAACCGTAACCCCTTTCTGAATCATTTCATAGATGGCATCTCTGCCGTTGTCAGGTTTTACATTCACTGCTCTTGTTCCGTTAAAATGTAAGCAGGTTACATATCCGTTTGCAACTGCATCCAGACAAGTGAATTTCACACAGTAATCTAATGCAAGTCCTACGATTTCAAGAAGCTGAATATCATGATATTTTAAAAAATCATCCAATCCTGTTTTCATAAAATGGTTATTGTCCTGAAAGCCACTGTAACTGTCTATTTCCGGATTTTTACCCTTCTGAACGATATGGGTTACCTTATCCCTGTTCAGATCTTTATGGAATTCTGCACCGAAAGTTCCCTGAACACAATGATCCGGCCACATAAACTGCGGAACTCCATTCAAAATGATGCTTTCCCCAACTTTTTTATTGTTATTGCTTGCAAAACTTTTATGATTTTCAGGATGCCAATCCTGTGTTAAAACAATCTGATCGTATTCATTTTCCTCCATAAGAAGGTTGATGTACGGAATAATTTCATTCGCTCCCGGAACCGCCAATGCACCGCCTTCACAAAAATCATTCTGCACATCTACTATTATTAATGCTTTTTTCATTTAGATCTTCTAATTTTTGATAAATTTACAAAACAATACTTTCAAAAATTTGTCCAAAACGGAATTATCGGACAAAACGGCAATATTTATCTTTTAAAATTTAACCAATGAGCGATTTAGAACAAAAGAAATTTCCGATCGGACAATTTGAAATGCCGGAGCACATCACCGATATTGAGTTGAATGAACATATCCAAGTGATCAAAGACTTTCCGGGCAGGCTTAAAAACCTGATCGAGAACTTCAATGATGATCAGCTTGATACGCCATACAGAGAAGGAGGATGGACCGTAAGGCAACTTGTTAATCATATTTCAGACAGCCATATTAACAGTTTTATCCGTTTCAAACTGGCATTAACAGAGGAAAATCCCACCATCAAACCTTATGACGAATCCAAATGGGCAGAACTTCAGGACAGCAGAAATATACCTATAGATGCAGCGATATTGATGATACAGGGAACTCATCAGAGATGGACAGTTTTACTTAAAAGCCTTACCAATATCCAATTCCAAAAAACTTTTCATCATCCGGAACAGCAGAACGATTACAACCTGAGAAATTATCTCGCCTTTTACGTTTGGCACTGTAATCATCATTTTGCTCATATTGAAAATCTGAAGAAAGAAAAAGGTTGGTAAGAAAAACGTTACATGAGCGAGGTTGTTTTGTGGAGATCATTTCCCGGATTTCCGAATTGTCTGAAAATTCCCAAAGAAAATGGGGAAAAATGGATGCTGCACAAATGCTAATGCATTGTGATCTTATTCTTCAGATTGCGCTGAAAAAGATCGAACTTCCCAGAATCAATATCCTTTTAAAATATATTGGAATTCTTACCAAGATAGAAATGTATGCTATTAATAACGGTATTCCCCAAAATATGCCTACCTTTAAAGATGTAATAGTTAATTTTAGCTGCAATTTTCATGAATCTAAAGAAAATCTTTTAAAAACAATGGATGAATACTGGAAAGCGTATGAAGCAGGCCATTTGCCTTCGTATCATGTATTGTTCGGGAAAATGACAGAAAAAGACTGGGGCTTTTTAGAATATAAACACCTGGATCACCATCTAAAACAATTTAATGTATGAGTATTTTCGGAAATTTATTTAATGGTAAGGATGAAGCTTCCCCAATTAAATCTTTTTGGAAGACCATAACCTCTGAAGAAGAACTCCAGCAAGCTATTGAGAATTCTTATCAAAATAAAACAGCGATTTTCAAACATTCTACAAGTTGTTTTATAAGCAAAACAATATTGAAAAATTTTGAAAAAGAAATAGAAAACATAAATGAAGCAGATCAAAAGATAACCTTTTATTACTTAGATTTGTTAAAATATAGATCTGTTTCCAATAAAATTGCTGAAATGTTTGAAATCAGGCATGAAAGCCCGCAACTTATCATAATTGAAAACGGGAAAGCGATTGGTGACGCATCGCATCAAGATATATCGTTAAGCCAAATATAAAGGATGAAAAATATTAATAATTATCTGGCCAAAGTATTAGAAGTACCTATTGAAAAAGTAAATTTATGCAGCATTCATTACGAAGCTAAAAAGATCCCGAGACACCAGTTTCTGTTGCAGTACGGAGAGATCTGCCGACATATTTTCTTTGTAGAGAAAGGGCTTTTGAAAATGTATTCCATTGATAAAAACGGTAAGGAACACATCATACAATTTGCTCCTGAAAGCTGGCTTATCTCCGACCGAAGCAGTCTGTATTTCAACGAAAAGTCCATCTATTATATAGAAGCGGTGGAGGATTCCGAAGTATTATTTTTACATCCGGACTTCTTCAATAATCTGGTTGAGCAGTTTCCCAACAGTATTGAAAGGAGTGATTTTCTTCTTCAAAAACATATCAGAAGCCTTCAGAACAGGATCAATTCTTTGCTGGGTGAAACGGCAGAGGAAAGATACATGAAATTCATTAAAATGTACCCTGATCTAATACTGAGAGTTCCCCAATGGATGATTGCTTCGTATTTAGGCATTACTCCTGAGAGTTTAAGTAGGGTTAGGAAAGAACTGGCCCGAAAGAATTTTGTTCCGGACAAATAGCTTTTTAAAACAACATTAAGGGCATGCTTATCGACTTGTATTTATACCATACAGGTCTTCAAATCGTGAAATTTTATTAATTTTTCACTAATCTTAAATTTTTTCATTTTTTATTTTCAGATTCATTAACCATGTTATCTTATTCACTAGCAAGTGAATACACTGTTTAAAAACTCCTTTATTTTATAATAAAATCCGTTTGTTTACCTCATTATTCAACGTTATGATTTGAATCATATGATTAGATATGGCGTTTGTCTACTTTTGACGAACACATCTTTACAAAATTTAATATATGAAAACGATTGTAACACTTATTTTGGTTGCGGGCTTTACTGTCCTGAGCTGCAAAAAAGAAAAAGAAACGGAATACAATAACGGAGATTCGTTAACCATGGCAGACACGCTAAGTGATTCCGGCATTGAGCAGGACTCTATGACTACAGCAACCATCAACAGTACTTCTCCGGATAGTATTGCCAATGCATCTGATTCTATTAATAACAGTAGATAATTTTTGTTTTCTTATGCCTATTTTCTACTTCGGAAGAAATATGAAAATAGGCTTTGTATCAATTCGAAAATTTAATTTTCAATTATGGATCTCATAAAGTAATCAAACTTTATGAATGAATAAGTATTCCCAAATTGTTATGTTTTGGGCATGTCTGATTATATCTGTAGTGGCAGTCATCATTATGACATTTAAAACCATTAAACAAATTAAATATTGAAAATATACCAATAAATAAAATATGTTATTATTAATTCAATATTTAACCTTAATTAACGTTTCGGGAGATAGATAGGCTTAATATTTGCATATATTAAAAATCACATATAAAATTATTCACTCATATTTCCCCTAATTGCGAAAAATTTTATAATCACAAACATTAAAAAACAAAATATTATGGTAATTAGTGAAAATATACTGTACTCAATGGGAGCTAGTCTTAAAGACTACAGGTCCTCAGAATTCATCTTCAATGAAGGAGAAATGCCCAACTACTATTATCAGATAGTAAAGGGAGAAGTAAAATTAAATAACTATGCTGAAGACGGAAAAGAATTTATTCAGAACATTCTGTCGGATGGTCAAAGTTGTGGAGAGTCGATTCTTTTTATCGACAAACCTTATCCTGTGAATGCGGAAGCCATTACGGAATGTAGTATTCTTAAGCTTCCAAAATCATTATTTTTTAAGTTACTGGAGCAATCTCCGGAATTATCTTTAGAAATAAGCAGTTTTCTTTCCCAACGTCTGTATTATAAATTCATTATGATGCAGAATATTTCTTCCCACAATCCCGCTAAAAGACTGAAAGGATTGATGGATTATCTTAAAAGTTTCCATACCGACCGGACACCGTTCTCTTTCACGGTTCCTTTAACAAGACAACAAATGGCCAGTCTTACAGGTCTTTGTGTAGAAACAGCCATAAGAACCATAAAAGTAATGGAAAAAAACAGGCTGGTAAAAATCCGGGACAGAAAGATCTTATATTAAAATCGGCACAATAAATGTTTTACAATTCACTGAAATGTAACCATTTATTATGAAAACCGTAAGCTGCATGAATATCGACCGTGAGCTTTTAAGCCAATACGGTGCAGAAAATAAACAATACCTGAAAGATGAGTTGATTTTTCGTGAAGATGATTATGCTCTTTATTATTTCCAGATCGTTACAGGAAAAGTAAAGCTCAATAATTACAATGATGAAGGCCGGGAATTCATTCATAACATTCTGGGTGAAAATCAAAGTTTCGGGGACTCAGTGGTATTTTTTGATAGAAAATATTCTATGAATGCAATAGCACTGACTCCTTCCGAAATTTTACAGCTTCCTAAACACAATTTTATGGATCTGCTGAAAGATCATCCGGAAGTCTCTCTGGAAATGAACAGATGTCTTGCTCAAAAACTGTATTTCAAATCGATTATGATGCAGCATCTGACTTCACTTAACCCAACCCTTAAGATAAAAGGCATCCTGGATTATCTGAAAAGCTACCACCAAAATGAAGAACAGTTCTCCTATCCTGTAGAGATCACAAGACAACAGTTGGCTAATCTCACAGGTTTGCGGGTAGAAACAGTGATCAGGACTCTTAAAAAAATGCAGAAGGAGAATATGCTCAGGATCGACAATAAAAAAATCATGTATTGATTATGACCACGGTCATAAAAAAATAAATCACCAAACGGTAACTTTGGAGAAATCAAATATCTCCAGATCCTCTTTACAGAGGTACTTAGCATTGCTAAGGAAAAGTTTATAGTATGTGATCACTAACTGTAAAAATGAAACAGTTACGCGAAAACAAAAAGAAGCCTACAGGTGATTATGAAGAAAAGAGGGAAGGCATTCCAACAAAACTAATGCAGATCATGTCTGTATTTTAACCAGAAACTAAGATCCATGAACAAACAGGAAGTCTTAAGATCATTAAGCGCCGAGCATTTTATTAAAATTGCAAATAAAGGCGAATGGTTTGAAGATGGAGCGGTAATCTATGCAAGAGAAATAAGGGAAAATATATTTTTATTATTCGTTATTTTAAAAGATGTGAATATTGAAAATGTTAAAGCTTTGATAGCCCATTTCGATAGTTTTAAAAGCATCGGAGTCAAAGAACCCTTACAGGTCATGTTTTACCTGTCCATCAAGGAAAAGGAAGACCTTCATTACTTTGAAAAGTATTTGCAAGTCCCTAACAATTAAATAAACTATAATAAAGCTATGATTTTTGAAAATGACGCTTTGAAATATTCCGATATGAATGACAGAAACAATGTGATCGAAAATGAATCCTTGTTTCCGAGTGTCATCAATTCTTATGGAGTCACAGCATTTTTGATCAAATCCTTGGAAAAGGTGAAAAATAATGCGAAATGTGAAACTCTTAAGAGTGCAATCGACACTTATATTCAGGAGTATCTCTTGCATTTAAGCGAATTCCACAGCGGGAATTCAGGAAATATTGTCTATACGGAGTCTGAAGTAGGAATGAATGACCCTTCTTTTACCCTTTATGCCAAAACAGCATATTATAAGGTACTGAAAGAAGAAGAGTACCTCAATAAAATCCTCAACACGCTCAATATGGATAATAATTACACCGAGTAATCAATGCGCTGAAGCCTTTGAAAACCAAATCACAATTCATCACACACCCAAAATTAAAAGAGGCTGTCTCAAAAGTACCCCCTCTCTCGGACTCCTGTCTGACAACTTTTGTCATTTAGGAGATTCTCAGAGCATTAATTTACCTTTTGAGACAGCCTCTTTGTTATAACTTAACTTTTTATTTAAGAAAAGTAATAAGATTGCTATAAAGCGAACCTCTTAAAATTATTTTCTTAATTAAAAATTACTCTTTAACCAGAACTAATTTATATTGTTGCAATGCCTTCAACACCATCGGAATTATCAGTCTTATTTCCTGTTATTGCTGCTGCTACAAAACTTAATAAAGTTACCAGTTTTCCAGCCTTGGTATCCCAATAATAGCTTTCCTTTGGTTCCACACGGATGATCGAAATGTTAGGATCATCTTTACCTTCAAACCAGGGTTTTGCCATTGCCGACCATTTTTCTTCAATGGTAGCTTGATCCGTATACATTGATGCAATGCCATAAACGGAAAGATATTGTGAATCTCCATTGTTCATGAAGAACAACTGTACTCTTCGGTCTTCTTTGATCTCGAAGTTTTTATTGCTCGCTTCACTGCTAATAAACCAAAGGTTTCCACTGTCATCCGCTTCCTTCAGGGTCATAGGTCGGGAATTGACGGGTACTTTTTCCAGTTCGGTACAGAACATACAAATTCCGGCATTGGTTGAGAGTTCCTGAATTTTTTTAATAGCCTCAAGATGGGTAAGATTTTGTGTTGACATAATATAATATTTTAAGTGATTGGTTTGAGAAATCAGATCGTGATGATCTGACTTTTATTCTTCAAAAACCTAACCAATACAGACTTAAATAATGTTAATGTCAATTATTTTTGTTTCGAATGGATCAATAATCCTGCATTTTGAGAAAGAATTTCAATGCTTTTTTTCATTTCATTGAAATCAAGATTCCCATATCCTAATCTCATAGCAGTCAGTTTCTGATTCTGATACAGCAAAGTTCTGGGTAAAAAAAGACGATCATGAGAACAGTTTCGGCTTAATTGCATCAGATTAATCGGGACTTTCCACTCTGTCCAGACAGCCAATCCTCCTGTAGGCTTCCTGAAAGTAATGAAATCTCCTAAATATTCATCCAACAAC
Source organism: Bacteroidota bacterium (assembly GCA_023426625.1). Classification (GTDB taxonomy): domain Bacteria; phylum Bacteroidota; class Bacteroidia; order Flavobacteriales; family Weeksellaceae; genus Chryseobacterium. Next base: position 401 of record JAFAAJ010000213.1, on the reverse strand, counting down.
TCCGTAAACCGATCTCTTCTTTCCTGATATACTTTTAATGACTTTTTAAGGTAACGGTGAATTTCACCTTCCGCAATCATTTCGCCCAAAACCTGTTCCATCAAAACATCACCTTGCCGGTCAATAATTCCGAGATATTTTCGCATTTCTGTCATTAAATTTTCCGGAGCCACGATAAAACCTGTTCTAAAACCCGGCGCTAAAGATTTCCCAAAAGAACCAATATAAATTACCATTCCATAAGTATCAGCACTTGCCAAAGGCAAAATAGGACTTTTGTCGTAGTGAAAATCATAATCATAGTCGTCTTCCAGAATAATAAAACCGTATTCATTGGCGAGATTCAGCAGTTCTAGTCTGCGTTGTGCACTCAAAGTTACTGTAGTAGGATAGTGGTGATG
>JAFAAJ010000209.1 GCA_023426625.1 Bacteroidota bacterium | reverse complement strand
GTAGTGAACAATCCCAGAACTTTAGGGATCGGCTTAGGTGAAGATACGGGACTTTTCATACATAATGATGTAATGACAACGATCGGATCCGGACTTGTGATCATTGTAGACGGGAGGTTTATTAAAGATACCAATCTTACCAACATCAATCTGGGTGAACCTATCTCTATTGATAATTTAACGGTACATGTAATGTCGATGAATGATCATTATGACATGACAACACGAACTCTGACCATAGAAAATTCGCAGTTCAATCCTATTCCACAAGACAGATAAACATCAATGAATGATCATTGATTAATTTCAATATTAAAGTCCCTGACCATCAAACATCATTTATCAACCATCAATTATATTATTATGAAAATAATCATCCATGGCGGATTTTTCTCAGAAAGCGATCAGAGCAATGAGGTAAAAGTTGCTAAACAAAATTCCTTAAAGAAAATAGCTCAGCAGGCTTTTGAATATCTTCAGACACATTCTGCAGTGGATACCGTTGCTTATGCCGTATCATTGCTGGAAGATGATGAATTGTATAATGCAGGTATCGGTTCTCAGATCCAAAGTGACGGAATCATTCGTATGAGTGCTGCTTTGATGGACGGGGAAACCCAAAAACTAAGCGGAGTGATCAATATTCAGGATGTAAAGAACCCTATTTTTGTAGCCAAAGAACTGATGAAAGAGGATGACAGGGTTTTAGGTGGAAATGGGGCTAAAAGATATGCAACAGCACATGGTTTTGAAGATTTCTCCACTGAGATTCCTCAACGCAGGAAAGAATATGAAGCCAAACTAAACAATGGAGGAAAAGGGACTGTAGGTTGTGTTGCTATTGATAAAGATGGAAAACTAGCCGTTGCCACTTCTACAGGCGGAAAAGGTTTTGAAATTCCGGGAAGAATCTCAGATTCTGCAACCGTAGCCGGAAACTACGCCAATTCTTTCTGTGCCGTAAGCTGCACCGGAGTTGGTGAAGACATTGTAAGTAACGCTACGGCAACCAAAATCGTAACCAGAGTTACTGATGGAATGAGTTTGCAGGACGCTTTTGAGAAAACTTTTGAAGAATTAAAACAGATTGACGGCTTTGCCGGAGCCATTGCCATAGATAAAAACGGAAATGTATATCATCAAGACTCCTATCCTACAATGGTTTTTGCCAGTTTCAACGGTAAAAGTTTTGAAGTCTTCGAATAATTTTAACATTATTTTATACGTCATTTCAATTTTTTGGCACGTATTTTACATGATACCTAACAACAAATTTTAATATTAATTAAAAAATAGAAATCATGGGAAACAGTAAATTGAACGGCTTATTGGCGTTATTAGGTGTAGGAGCATTAGCGTATTGGAAATATAAAAAATCAACTCCTGAACAGCAGCAAGCCGTAAAGGATAAGATCAATACTGCTAAAGACAATCTTAACAAGTGGGGAAGTGAGCTTAAGAACAAAGCTAATGAAGTAGCTTCTCAGGTTCAGAATAAAGTAGAGGAAACAAAAACGAAGACTGAAAATCCAATGCACTAAAGTTTAGTTTTTAACATTCATATAGAAAAAGTCATCATAATCAGCACTATGATGACTTTTTTTGTGCTTCTAATGCATAAACCAAAGGTATTTTATTGCCAAATTTTTGTATTCTCCATTTTCCTTTTTCAAATTCATCAACGTGCTTAAAACAAGGATAAGGTGACCAGTCGAACTCCTGAAAGCTATTTATTATCAATCCATTATCAATAAGACTTTGTAAAACCTCTGCCAAAGAATGGTTCCACATCACATACTCCTGGACAATATCAGCGGAAAAGTCTGCATAAGTACCTTCATAGGTTTCTACTATCGGCTTTTCATTAAAGTAATTATAAGCAATTCCTTTAAAATCGTCATCGAACATCCAGATTACCGGATGAAATTCTGCCATGATGAACTTTCCATCCGGTTTCAGAAAATGATTGATTACTTTCGCCCATTTATCCAAATCAGGAAGCCATCCTATAGTCCCGTAACTGGTAAAAACCATATCAAACTTTTCATCCAGTACATTCGGAAGATCATAGACATCAGAACAGATAAATTGAGTATCTGTTGCACACTGTCTGGCAAGATCAACGGCTGCTTCTATTGCTTTATCGGAAAGATCTATACCTGTAACTTTAGCACCTAATCTTGACAGGGAAATAGAATCCTGCCCGAAATGACACTGAAGATGTAAAATACTTTTTCCGGTTATGTCTCCTAAAAGGTCAAGTTCTATAGAGTTTAAGGAGCTTCTTCCTTTCAAAAACTCATCGACAAAATAGAAATCTGATTTCAGGTGCGGTTCTACTTTGGCATTCCAGGAATTTTTATTGATATCAAGATAGTTTTCCATATTGTTTACATTTAATTAACCGTGATCATCATATTGGGAAAAGCAGAACCTGTCGTTTTTTACTTTAGAAAGTCTTCTAAAGAAACCGTCTTCTGTTCACCTGCTTCCAGATCTTTATATGTTACGGTGTTGTTTTTAATTTCTTCTTCACCTAAGAAAACAAGGTTTTTAATTCCTTTTTTTTCTGCATAGGTAAACTGCTTTCCTAATTTTGCTTTTTCAGGATATAATTCAGCGGAAATACCTTTTGCTCTCAACTGCATGATGAGTTTTAATGCTTCTACGGTTTCATCTCCCCCGAAATTGGCAAACAGATATTCAACCTTTGAAGAGGCTTCCTCTGGGAAAAGTCCCAACTCTTCCATCACGAGATAAATTCTGTCTAATCCGAAAGAAATTCCAATCCCCGGAATATTTTTCACCCCGAAAACTTCCGTAAGGTTATCATATCTTCCTCCACCTCCAATGGAACCCATCTGTACATTTTTAGCTTTTACTTCAAAGATGGCTCCTGTATAATAGTCTAACCCTCTTGCCAAGGTAATATCAAAGACTAGACTCTGACTGTCTACTCCAAGATTCAACGATTGTGTAAGTACAAATTCCAGTTCTTCAACACCCTGTAAACCTATTTCGTTTCCTTCAAATTTTTCTTTCAGTTGACCAAGGTTTTGCAAAGCATCATCAGATTGAGAGAACAGGAAATCCAATTTATCTATGGATTCCTGAGAAATTCCCCTTTCCAATAATTCTCTTACGACTCCGTCTTTTCCTATTTTATCAAGTTTATCAAGCGCTACGGTAAAATCGATCAGCTGATCGGCAATCCCAGCATATTCTGCTAAG
>JAFAAJ010000242.1 GCA_023426625.1 Bacteroidota bacterium | reverse complement strand
ATTTTTGCGGGGGAGGTGGCCCGCCCGAAACTGATTATTACTGTTCTTGCTGCTCTTTTTCCATTTTAATCAGACTGGCAAGATTTTTAATTACCGTATCATGTTTTTTCACAAACGGATTGTCTTTGTCCCAAACATATCCTGCTAAAACAGCGCAGATTTTCTTTTTCACATCCGGGTTTTCAGGTCTGTGAAAAAATAATTCCTGAAGATTTCCGGTGTACCATTCCTTCACGTACGTAGTGAAAACATCTACGCCATATAAAATATAGTCTGTGTATTCTTTTTGCCAGTCTATGGTTTCACCGTTGAGCTGTCGTAAAGCCAGTTTAGCGGCCAACATTCCCGATTCTGTGGCAAAGGCCATTCCTGAAGAGAATACAGGATCCAGGAATTCAGAGGCATTTCCTGTTAAGGCAAATCCGTCCCCGAATAATTTTTTTACAGAACATGAGTAATCTTTCAGATGTCTCGGTTCAAAAAGGAAATCCACATCTCCAAAACGTTTTACATAATAGTCGGAAAGAGAAATAGCCTTTTTTAAAGCTTCTGTGGTATCTCCGTTTTCGGAAAGCTTTTCGATATATTCTGTTGGTCCAACGATTCCGATACTTGTATTTCCGTTTGAGAAAGGAATTACCCAAAGCCAGACTTCCGTTTCAATAATATCAAAAGAAATTAAAGTTCCCTCTTCACCTTCCTCACGGTTGATGTCTTCCACGTGAGCAAAAATAGCGGAATGTGGAGAAAGTGTAGATGGCTTCTCAAGATCAAGCAAACGGGGTAAAACTCTTCCGTATCCACTGGAATCGATTACAAATTTAGCATGGATCTCTTTAGCTTTTCCGTTTTTATTGATTACTGTTGTGATAGAATCAGTACCATTAAACTTAATATCCGTGACCTCAGTTTCAAATTCAAGGTCTATACCTTTATTGATGACTTCCTGAGCTAAGGTATTATCAAAATCAGCTCTTGGAACCTGCCACGTCCAGTCCCATCCTTCGCCAAATTTATCACTGAAATCAAAAATGCAGACCTCATTGCCACGAAGGAAACGGGCTCCTAGTTTTTTTTCAAAGCCTACTTTGTCCAAAGCAGGAAAGAGCCCAGCCTCGTCGAAATGATCCATGACTCTCGGAATTAAGCTCTCGCCTACTACCAATCTTGGGAATTTTGTTTTCTCAACAACCTTTACGTTAACGTTGTTCTTCTTTAAGTATGAAGAAGATACACATCCGGAAGGTCCTGCCCCAATTACGAGAACGTCAACAAACTCTTTGTCCATCTTTGATTTTTTATTTTAATAATAACTTCTATCTTTGCCGCAAAATTAATGACAATTAATTAATATTTTATAAAATTCTATTATTACTTACTTTTAATTGATGAAAATAAATAACTTTTTAGAACTGAAGGATTTTCAAAGGATTATCGTTGAAAACGAAAAAATAGAGCTGGATGATGCACTTTTAGCCAGAATTGAGGCTAGCTTTCAGTTTCTAAAAGAATTTTCGAAGAATAAAGTAATATACGGAGTGAACACCGGCTTCGGACCGATGGCTCAGTTTAAAATCAGTGATGAAGACAAACATCAGCTGCAATATAACCTCATCAGAAGCCATTCTTCAGGAATCGGAAATCCATTGCCTCCTCGGGAAGTAAAAGCCTGCATGTTGGCGAGACTGAATACATTGTCTCTTGGAAATTCAGGAGTTCACCAATCTGTTGTTAACCTGCTTAAGGAATTGATCAACAGAGATATTACGCCGCTTATTTTTGAGCATGGTGGAGTAGGAGCAAGCGGAGACCTTGTTCAGTTGGCTCATCTGGCATTGGTATTAATTGGTGAAGGAGAAGTTTTTTATAAAGGAGAACGAAAATCAACAAAAGAAGCATTTGAAACAGAAGGTTTACAACCGATTCAGGTAGAGATCCGCGAAGGGCTTGCCTTAATGAACGGAACCTCTGTAATGTCTGGGATTGGTATTGTAAATGCTTATAAAGCGAATCAGTTAACGGACATTTCCATTCAGCTTTCCTGTGCGATCAATGAAATTGTTCAGGCGTATGATGATCATTTATCAGCATCGCTGAATGGTACAAAAAAACATTACGGTCAGCAAAAAGTTGCAGAAAAGATGCGTGCTCATTTGGCAGACAGTAAGCTGATCAGAAAAAGAGAAGAGCATTTATATACTCATTTTGAAGAACAGGAAAAAGTTTTCAAAGATAAAGTTCAGGAGTATTATTCATTAAGATGTGTTCCGCAGATTCTGGGTCCGGTTTTGGACACTTTGGAGTATACAGAAAAAGTTCTTGAGAATGAGATTAATTCCGCAAATGATAATCCGATCATCAATGTAGAAGATCAGCACGTTTATCATGGAGGAAACTTCCATGGAGATTATATATCCCTGGAAATGGATAAACTGAAATTAGTGATCACCAAACTCACCATGTTGGCAGAAAGACAGCTGAACTACCTTCTGAATTATAAGATCAACGAAATTTTGCCACCTTTTGTAAATTTGGGTAAATTAGGTTTCAATTTCGGAATGCAGGGAGTACAGTTTACGGCGACGTCTACAACAGCGGAAAGTCAGATGCTGTCGAACCCGATGTATGTTCATAGTATTCCGAACAATAATGATAATCAGGATATTGTAAGCATGGGAACCAATGCAGCGGTAATTTGCAGAAAAGTGATAGAAAACGCTTTCGAAGTATTGGCTATTGAAGCTATTACCATTGCTCAGGCAATAGAATATTTAGGTTATCAGGGCAAAGTATCTTCATCTACCAAGAAATTGTACGATGAGATCAGAAAAATCATTCCTGCTTTCACGGATGATATGGTTATGTATCCTTATTTGGAGGAAGTAAAGAAATATTTAAAGGCAATGTAATTAAATTCATTAGTGAATTGTCATAATTTAAACCAAAATAAAACTAACACTCATACATGAAATGTGCAATTGTAACAGGAGGCTCCAGAGGAATAGGAAGAGCGATCTGTATAAAACTGGCAGAGGAAAAAAAATATCACCTGTTGATCAACTACACTTCCAACGAAGCGGCTGCTAATGAAACATTGGCAAAAGTTAAAGAACTTGGAGCAACAGGAGAGATTCTGAAGTTTGATGTGGGAAATGCAGAGGAAACGCAGTCTGTTTTATCAGAATGGCAGGAGAAAAATCCAAATGCAATTGTTGAGGTGATCGTGAATAATGCCGGAATTACAAGAGACGGGCTATTCATGTGGATGAAAAATGAAGACTGGAACACTGTGATCAATACCAGCTTAAATGGTTTTTTCAATGTAACCAATTTCTTTATCCAGAAATTATTGCGTAACAAATACGGAAGGATCATCAATATGGTTTCTGTTTCAGGAGTGAAAGGAACGGCAGGGCAGACCAATTATTCTGCAGCTAAAGGTGCTTTAGTAGGAGCTACAAAAGCATTGGCGCAGGAAGTTGCCAAAAGAAATATCACCGTGAACGCGGTGGCTCCCGGATTCATCAAAACAGATATGACGCAGGAATTCAATGAAGATGAACTTAAAGCCATGATTCCGGCCAATCGATTTGGTGAAGCTGAAGAAGTGGCGGATCTGGTTGCCTTTTTAGCATCAAGAAAAGCTTCTTACATCACGGGAGAGGTAATTAATATCAATGGGGGGATCTATTCGTAAATAATCTAACAATGTAACAGCTTACCCATGTATCAATGAAGTTTTCATTTTGTTCAGAATGTTAAGAATTGAATTTACATTCTTAATTGTTACACTGTTAAATTGCTAAATTGTTACATTTTTATTTAACATGGAAAATAGGGTTGTAATTACCGGAATGGGAATCTATTCCTGCATCGGGACTTCTCTGGAAGAAGTCAGAGAATCCCTGTATCAAGGAAAATCCGGAATTGTTTTAGTAGATGAAAGAAAAGAGTTTGGTTTCAGATCGGGGCTTACAGGTGTTGTTCCGAAACCGGATCTGAAAAATCTTCTTAACCGCAGACAGCGTGTAAGCATGGGTGAAGAAAGCGAATATGCTTATCTTGCAACCATCGATGCTCTGAAACAGGCCAATCTGGATCAGGATTATTTAGACAATCATGAAGTGGGAATTTTATACGGTAACGACAGCGTCTCTCAGGCCGTTGTAGAATCCATAGACATTGCAAGAGAGAAAAAAGACACCACTTTAATGGGTTCCGGAGCTATTTTCAAATCCATGAACTCTACGGTGACCATGAATCTTTCCACCATATTTAAGCTTAGAGGGATCAATTTGACGATCAGTGCTGCCTGTGCAAGCGGATCGCACTCATTGGGACTGGCTTATATGATGATCAAAAACGGTTTTCAGGATATGATCGTATGTGGAGGTGCTCAGGAAACCAATAAATATTCAATGGCAAGCTTTGATGGTTTAGGTGTTTTTTCAATAAGAGAAGACGAACCTTTAAAAGCTTCAAGACCGTTTGATTCTGCAAGAGACGGACTTATTCCGAGCGGAGGAGCTGCAACTTTAATCGTTGAAAGCTTAGAATCTGCCCAAAAAAGAGGAGCTACTGTTTTGGCTGAGATCATTGGGTATGGCTTTTCGTCCAATGGAGGGCATATTTCCACTCCTAATGTGGATGGACCGGCTTTGGCAATGGACAGAGCTTTGAAACAATCCGGGTTAACAGCTAAAGATATAGACTATATCAACGCTCACGCAACTTCCACCCCAATTGGAGATGCCAATGAAGCAAAAGCAATTTATGAGATTTTCGGAAATGAAGTTCCCGTAAGTTCTACCAAATCCATGACCGGCCATGAATGCTGGATGGCAGGAGCAAGCGAAGTGATCTATTCTATTCTTATGATGCAGAATGATTTCATAGCTCCGAATATCAATCTGGAAAATCCTGATGATGATGCGAAAAAGATAAATTTGGTCTCCAAAACGAAAAATCAAAAAATTGACGTATTTTTGTCGAATTCTTTCGGATTTGGGGGAACCAATTCCGCATTAATTGTTAAAAAATTTGATTAAAAAGATGGAAAGGGAAAAAATTGTTGCCATTGTTAATGATTTTCTAGTTAATGAATTTGAGGTGGACGGCGACGAAATCAGCAATGAAGCAAACCTTAAAAATACTCTGGGTCTGGATAGCCTGGATTATATTGATATGGTGGTGGTGATCGAATCTAATTTTGGTGTGAAATTAGGGGAGGCTGATTTTAAAAAGATGGTGACATTTGATGATTTCTATACCGCTATCGAAGATAAAATTGCTGAGAAGAACGCTTAAGAATTAATGTAACAATCTGCTGGAGCAATAATGTTTTATTGATAAATTGCTCACTGATACATCGCTACATCGAAATGAACAAGTGGAAAGGTAAATCTAAAGGGACGATATTAGGATATAAAATATTCGTCTGGTGTATTAGAAATATTGGTGTCCGAAGTTCATATTTTGTTCTTTATTTTGTTGCAGCTTACTACTTTCTTTTCCTGAGAAAAAGCAATCAGTACATTTATTATTATTTTAGGAAAAGACTACAATACAGCTTCTGGAAGGCTAAATTCGCCATATTCAGGAGCTATTTTATTTTTGGTAAGATCCTTATCGATAAAACGGCAATCTCTGTCGGACTTCGGGATCGTTTTACGTATGAATTTGACGGAGTAGAAAATCTTAAAAATCTTTTACAGGAAAAAAAAGGAGGAGTACTCATCAGTGCTCATATCGGGAATTTTGAAATAGCAGAACACTTTTTTGCCGAAATAGACTTCGACTGTCAGATCAATCTGGTAACCACAGATCAGGAAGTTACCGTTATAAAAGAATATCTTGAAAGTGTAGCCGTTAAAAAAAGCAATATCAAATTCATTTATGTGAAGGAAGATATGTCTCATATCTTTGATATCAATAGGGCACTTTCGAATAATGAGTTGATCTGTTTTACCGGAGACCGTTATTTCGAAGGATCCAAATACCTTGAAGCTGACCTATTGGGGAAATCGGCAAAGTTTCCTGCAGGTCCGTTCCTGATCGCTTCGCGACTCGGGGTTCCTGTCGTTTATGTCTATGTAATGAAAGAAAACAATCTTCATTATCATTTATATGCCAGAATGGCGGAGAACATTAAAAAACGTGATGCACAGGGACTTTTGCATTCGTATGCTCACAATTTGGAGACTATGCTGAAAAAATATCCTATCCAATGGTTCAATTATTTCGATTTTTGGGATGATATTGATTAATTTTTCTAATTTTAGCTCCATAAACTAATAATAAACTCAACCGTTAAGAATTTTTAGAAAATTAAGATAAGTGATTCAGAGTATTTGATCCTGAATTGACATTATATCTAATTTCTTAATTAAAAAAACACACTTTTTCTCCATTGAAAAAAGAATACGACATACTTGTAATCGGAAGCGGATTGGGAGGACTTGTTTCAGCTCTGATATTGGCTAAAGAAGGCCTGAAGGTTTGTGTTCTGGAGAAAAACAATCAGTATGGAGGAAATTTGCAGACTTTTTCCCGCGACAAACTGATCTTTGATACCGGAGTTCATTATTTAGGAGGGCTTTCCAAAGGGCAAAACCTGAATCAGTATTTTTCTTATTTGGAAATCATGGATGAACTTGAGATCCAGAAAATGGATGAAAATGGTTATGATAAGATCACATTCGGGGACGATCCGGTTGAATATCCACATGCACAGGGATATAAAAATTTCGTGAAACAGCTTTCAGAAATATTTCCGCATGAAAAAGAAAATCTTGAAAGTTATTGTGAAGAACTGCAATATGTCTGTAGCCAGTTTCCAAGGTATAATGTCATCGGAAAAGAGAGTTATAACGAAGAAGTTCTTCATCTCAATACCAAGAGATTCATAGAATCCATTACTTCCGATAAAAAGCTACAGGCTGTTTTGTTGGGTTCCAACTTCCTGTATGCGGGAGATTCTGAAAATGTTCCTTTTTATGTTCATGCACTTACGGTTAATTCTTATATACAAAGTGCTTACAAATGTGTAAAAGGAGGAAGCCAAATTTCCAAACTCCTGATCCGTAAATTGAGACAGTACGGAGCCGAAATCCATAAGCATTCAGAAGTTTCGGAAATGATCTTCACTCAGGATATACTGACTTCTGTGAAAACTAAATCAGGAAAAGCATATCACGCAAAAAAGTTCATTTCTAATATAGAAATTCGCTCCACGATTCGACTGATCGGAGAGGAAAGGCTGAAAAAATCTTTCCTAAACAGGGTGTTGAGTTGGGAGCCGGTGTCATCATGTTTCAGTGTATATGTCGTATTGAAACCTCAAACCATCCCGAATTTTAATTATAATATTTATCATTATCCATCAGAAGAATCTGTATGGAATGCTTATCGTTATGATAAAGCGAAGTGGCCCGAAACTTATATGCTTTCTTCAGCTCCTTCAAAACATCATCCTGAATTTGCAGAAAGTCTGACTGCAATTTCCTACATGGATTTTGATGAGGTTAAAGCTTGGGAAAATACAGTGAATACTGTTGCAGATGAACATGAAAGAGGAAAGCAGTATCAAGATTTCAAACAGAAAAAAGCAGAAAAAATGATTGATGCCCTTGAAAAGAAAATTCCGAATTTAAGGTCTAATATAAAAAGCGTTTATACTTCATCTCCGTTATCTTACAGAGATTATATCGGGAGTTTTAAAGGAAATATGTACGGATATGTAAGAAGCTCAGAGAATCCGTTGAAAACAATGGTTTCTCCAAGAACGAAGATCGATAACCTTTTTCTTACAGGACAATCGGTTAATATGCACGGAATTTTGGGAGTGACAATCGGCGCATTCAGTACCTGTGCGGAAATTCTCGGAAAAGAGCTTATGGATGAACGTCTTACCCAAATGATCAGACAAAGTGAAAAATAATATTGTCATTCTGAACACGGACGAGAAGTCTTCGAACGCAGGTCAGAAGTGGAGTGGAGAATCTCCCCAAAATTACTTCTCTAAATACTTTGTAATTTTAGTTCTCATCCTTAACCTTACTTCCTGCGGAGTGTCAAGATCGGTTCACCATGTTCCTGATATTAAAAATTATTCGTTGGAAATCCCGAAAGTGAACAAGATCAATGATTCTACATTCAGCTTTAAGAATAATTATTTAACCAAAAACAGACAGCAGCTTTGGGAACTTTATATTCAGGGAAATCCTTTGCAGTTGGGGTATAACAACGGTGCTTTAACGCAGGATTTAATGCAGAAACAGGAAGAGATCTTCTTTTCAAAAGTGGAAGGTTTCGTTCCTTCAGAGTTTAAACAAAAACTGTTACGTGGTTTCCTCAAGTGGTACAACCGGAAAATGTACCTCAATGTAAGAGAAGATTTTCAGGCAGAGTTATACGGTTTGGCTCAATATTCATCGGGGAAATACGATTTTATCGCTCCTAAGTATTTAAGAAGTATGTATTTGCACGGAGCCCATGATATTGGCCATGCATTGCAGGATCTTGCAATGGTGGGCTGTACTTCTTTAGCCGTGTGGAATGAGAATACGGAAGATGGAGATCTGCTGATCGGAAGGAACTTTGATTTCTATGTGGGGGATGATTTTGCCAAGAATAAACTGGTGGAATTTGTAAAGCCCGAAAACGGATTTTCTTATATGTCGGTAAGCTGGCCGGGAATGATTGGGGTAGTTTCGGGAATGAATATGGAGGGAATCACCGTAACGATCAACGCCGGAAAATCTAAAATTCCATTAACTGCAAAAACGCCGATTTCATTGGTGACACGGGAAATTTTACAATATGCTAAAACCATCGATGAAGCCATTGCCATTGCCCGAAAAAGGAAGGTATTTGTTTCCGAATCCATTCTGGTAGGAAGTGCCCATGATAAAAGTGCAGTGATCATTGAAGTTTCACCGAAGAATTTCGGTGTATACAAGATGCATAATTCAAGTAGAGTTTTGTGTACGAATCATTTTCAGTCAGAAGCATATAAAGACGACAAAAGAAACCAGAAACATATTATCGAAAGTCATTCGGAATACAGATATGAAAGACTTAAAGAACTCCTGCAGAAAAACAAAAAGCTGAATCCTGAGAAAATGGCGGCTGTTTTAAGGGACCGATTAGGATTAAAAGGGGGAAGTTTGGGATATGGTAATGAAAAGGCAATCAATCAGCTCTTGGCACATCATGCCGTGATCTTTTCTCCGCAGAAAAGATTAGCTTGGGTTTCTTCGAATCCTTATCAGTTGGGAGAATTTGTTTGCTATGACCTGAATGAAATTTTTTCGGAGAAAAGATTACAAAATGGTGAACTGGCAAAATCATCATTGAATATTCCTGAAGATCCTTTTATTGATTCTCAGGATTTCAAGAACTATGAAAACTATAAGAAGCTATATCATCAGATTGAAGAAGCAATTGATGATGAAAATAGAAATCTTTCGGCGGATTTTATCAATAGCTATAAGGCACTAAATCCTGATTTTTGGTTGGTTTATTATCAAATTGGGAAATATTATTTCACAAGAAAAGATTATCATAAAGCAAAAATTGAATTTGAAAAAGCCCTTACAAAGGAAATCACAACACTGCCCGATAGAGAAAATGTTGAGAAGTATCTGAAGAAGGCAAAGAAAAGATTAAATTGAGATTAATAGGATGCTTCCTGACTTAATTATTCTCCGGATGAAGCCTATGCAAAAACAAATATGTGGCAATTCCTGAAAGTGCCGACATCATAGTAGCCAATATTGCACTTCCGATCATATATTGCAGGAGATTATTTTTAACAAGATCAAAATTCAGTTCCTGAGTCAGGATATTGCTGTCTCCATGCACAAACGGAGAGCCTAGAAACAAAGAAGCAGCTATAATGAAAGGAATAAATGGTGGCAGACTGATATTGGAGGTGACAAATGCCAAAACTTTATTGAGCTTAAATAGAACAGCCAAAGAAATGACTAAGACCGTATGAAGTCCCCAAAACGGAGATAACCCGATAAAAATTCCCAAGGCTACGGAAAATGCTTTTGTCCTGTTGCTTCCATCGCTTTCCAGAACATCTTCCTTTATAAATTTTTTAAGGCTTTTTTTTTTGAAATTATTCACGAAGTTCCTCGGAATAATGTAAACTAAAGTAATGATCACCAGAATCGTATTCAGAATACTGATCCTTGTAAAATCCTTGAACGGCCTGAAATGAGATACTCTTTCCGCAGGATCATACAGTACTTTTATCGGAACGTTCTTTACCGGTACATATTTCCATGCTGTCCTCACAATGATCTCGATCTCGAATTCAAACTTTGGAGTGAAATATTTTTTAGGAATTTTATGTAAAGGATATAAACGATAACCGGACTGGGTATCTTCTAATTTAATTCCGGTTTCAAACCAAAACCAGAAATTGGAAAACCTGTTCCCGAAACTGCTTTTTTTAGGAATTCCGTCCTGAGACATATTTCGGTTTCCGATCAGTAGAACATCTTTATTTTCCTCCAGCAATGCTTTCACAAAAACAGGAATATCATCCGGGTAATGCTGCCCATCGGAATCTATGGTGATGGCATAATGATAACCTAATTTTTGCGCCTTGCGAAAACCTGTCTTAAGTCCGTTTCCTTTTCCTTTGTTCACGGGTAAGCTAACAACCGTGACCTGAGAATAATCACTCAGAATCTGCGCGGTGGAATCTGTAGAGCCATCATTGATCACAATGATACTTTCAGTGTAATCCAATACACCATTTATGACTCTTTTCAGAGTTTTCTCATTGTTGTAAGTAGGGATTAAAACACATATTTTCCTTTCAGAAATGGCGTTTCGTACTTCAGAGATGGTCATTGTTTTAGTTTAATAAAGCCCTGTCTGCAGGAGTAAAACTCTTAGACTGGGAAGCAAATCTTTTAATATAGTTTTTCAATGCGGAATTTTGCTTACTGAATTGACTGATAAGAAACGTTTTATCATCTTTTAAGCTTCCGCGATATCCTACAATTTTAGGAAGATTTTCCTGTACGCTCAATCGGATCAGCCTTAGTTCGGCATTGTTCGGATTACTTTTGATGATACTTTCCAAACTTGTAGCACCGGATTTCACAAAAGATTTTCTTTTACCTTTTTCCGTCGTTATTTTAGCTTCCATAATCTGAGCCGCAGCTTTATATCCTCTTGTTACAGCATCTGATGACGACTGCTTTTCAGCAAGGTTGATGAAACTTTGGGTATTGGCGTTCGATTGGTTGGCTTTGGCGTAGCTGTTTCTTAATGCATCCAGGTCGGAAGACTGAAAAAACATCAATAATCCTGCGAGTAGAGATAAAAGAAGCTTCATAATGTCTATTTATTATAATTAACTGACATTTTTAATGCAATAGTCTCGCCAAAAGAAGTTGTATTTTTTACTTTAACTTCATTTTCATTTTCGGTAATGTCCAGCTGTAGCTTCAGTTCAGGGTTCTCCACCGGATTAATGATCGCCATGAACTTGATATTGGAAGCTGACTTTAAAAATAACTTTTTACCGGTAAACTCTTCCGTAAGCTCTTTTACGATCTGCATCATGCAAACTCCCGGCGTTACAGGATTTCCCGGAAAATGTCCTTTGAAAATATCATGATCTTTATTCAGAATGATATTCGCAATGAAGCTTCCGTTCTCTGCTTTTTCGTGAGATTGTAACGTATAAAAGTCTGTAAGAATGGTCTGCATCGGTTATTCTGTTTCTGTTATTTGAAATAGTTTAATATTGATCTTGTAATCTTTATGCTGAAGATTGATACTGTCTGCGAAGATATGTTTTTTTGCCTCAAAACTAAAATCGATTTTTTCCTTATTGTTCTTCGTGTAAATCATTGTATTCAGCAAACCGTTTTCCTTACTGAAGAAAAGATAATATGCTTTGTTGCCGAGTTTAGAAAGGTAAATGTCATATTCTGAATTTTCAAAACTTTCATTTACCGGATATTGCTTCCTCAAAAGTTGCCGGAAATCATTCTTAAGAAAATTAATAACGATTTTCTTGTCCAGATCGGGGATCACATAATTCAGTTTAAAATCCTGCTCAGAAATTTCAAAATCGATCAGCTTATTCC
>JAFAAJ010000169.1 GCA_023426625.1 Bacteroidota bacterium | reverse complement strand
GTGATAATTTGATCTCCACCATCTTCACATTCGGAAGACTGGCGTATTTAGCAAATAATTCAGGATTGAACTTCCCTTCTTCATCCCTGCATCCAAAATATCCGGTTCCGATTTGCCAACACAGGTCTCCTCCTTCCAAATGATAAGGTGAAATCCCTCCTTCTCCTGTATTATGATAAAAATTTCCTTTTTTAGCTCCTCTGTTCAATGACATTTGCGCTCTATCACTCAATGACCCGAAACTCATTGCAGAAATATTGAACAAGGAGGCGTGGTAAGGCTGCGTACACTGCTCACCTCCTACCCAGACTCTGGGAAGTTCTTCAGCAGGAGATTTAGCATAAATGGAATGCTTGATTCCTTCATACTTTCTATGGTTGATTTCTAACTGTGTCCCAAAAGCTACGGTATCACCAAGGTTTTTAGCACGCCTATAGGCCGCAGAACGCTGATTTCTAGGGAATGGCTTTCCATCCGTTTCCCTTTCGATGAAATACTGCTGCATTTCAGGGGAAATACTTTCAAAAAAGTACCTGAAGTAGCCCAATACCGGAAAGTTCCTTAAAATGGCATGTTTGGTCTGATAAGCATTGTAAATTCCCAATGCATAGATAACGGATAACAAAATCGGTATCCAATAATGCGCTCTGATCAGTAATGCTATCAACCATGTAGCAACTACCAATACGATTCCCCAAGATAAAAACTTATCTCTCATGAATGTAGATTTAAAAAAGTTAAAAAATAAATTTAGTAGAAATTTCGCAAAGCGGTTATGCGTTTGCTAAAAAACTTTCGTAAGAAGATTGCACAGAAACCGTGCCATCTGACAGGATTTTTTCTAAATTTAGAAATTCTATCTGATTTACGGATGCAGGATCAAAATCTTTTTGGACTCTCACGTAGTTTTCTGTGAAGCCGAACATTTTGCCGTCTTTATTTTCATGTTCCCAAAGTACGGGAAGTGTTTTTCCAAGCTGTGTTTGGTAAAATGCCATTTTCTTCTTTTCGGAAAGAATCCTCAGCATTTTGTTTCTTCTTTTTCTTTCAGGAATCGGAACTACTCCGTCCATGTCAGCTGCTTCCGTGTTTTCTCTTTCAGAATAAGTGAAAACATGCAGATAGGTGATCGGAAGCTCATTCAGGAAATTATAGGTCTCTAAAAATCTTTCCTCGGTTTCTCCGGGAAATCCTACAATCACATCCACTCCTATGGCTGCGTCAGGCATTACCTCACGGATCTTGTTTACCCTATCATTATATAGCTTAGTCAGATAACGACGTTTCATTTTTTTCAAAAGATCATCGCTTCCTGACTGCAACGGAATATGGAAATGTGGAACAAAGCTTCTGCTTTTAGAAACCAGTTCAATACTTTCGTCTTTTAAAAGATTAGGTTCAATGGAAGAAATACGTATTCTTTCAATTCCTTCTACCTTATCAAGTTCCGAAATAAGATCCAGGAAAGTATGCTCATGTCTTTTATTCCCGAATTCACCTTTTCCGTAATCACCGATATTTACTCCGGTAAGTACGATTTCTTTGATGTCTTTTGCGGCAATTTCCTTAGCGTTCTTCAATACATTTTCAATAGTATCTGAACGTGAGATCCCTCTTGCTAAAGGAATAGTACAATAGGTACATTTATAATCGCAACCGTCCTGAACTTTCAGAAAAGCTCTTGTTCTGTCCCCGATGGAGTAACTTCCGATAAAGAAATCGGTTTCCTCAATTTCACACGAGTGAACAACTCCTTCATTTTCGGATTTCTTAAGATCATCAAGATAGCTCAGAATATTGAATTTTTCTTTTGCTCCCAAGACAAGATCCACTCCTTCGATCTGAGAAATTTCTTCAGGCTTCAGCTGTGCATAGCAACCCACGATCACCACCAATCCTTCAGGATTTGCTTTCATCGCTCTTTTCACGTGAAGTTTACATTCACGATCGGCATTTTCGGTTACAGAACAGGTATTGATAACATACACATCCGCTTTATCATCAAAACTCACCTTACCATAACCTGCATCAGTTAATTGACGGGCAATAGTAGATGTTTCCGCAAAATTTAATTTGCAGCCAAGAGTATGATATGCAGCTGTTTTGTGAAGAGTTGACATGTATTCTTCCTGAATTTTCTGGGTGCAAAGATAGTGATTTTAATAAGAACACGACATTGATTGAATCTATTGCTTGTATTCATCCCTTACTTCAGAACTGTTTTGAAAACATACCGGTGAAGCATTCTGATTTTCAGCAGAAAATTTTTCATTCATTTCGGAATTAAATTCCCCGGATTTGTTTCTGGGGATAGAAAGTGTTTTCCAATTTTCATTTTTCAGCATTTTCGCAATATAAACCATCTGTCCTATATGATAGGGATAATGAGCCAGCTGGCGAAAGACGGCATCAATCACCGAATGCGCTTCTCCTCTGATGTAAATGGTAGCATACAGATTTTCATCCGTGATCTGCTCTAAAGCTTCCAACAAACACTTCCAACCCTTTTCCCAAAAGTCCAGAACTTCCTGCTTGGTGGTGAAAGTATTCACGAACTCCTCGTCACGGTTTCGCCAGGATTTTTCTCCGTCTTCTGTAAGAAAATTAGTCCATCTCGAAAGCATATTTCCTGCAATATGTTTTACAATAATGGCTATTGAATTACTCTCTTCATTATATTGCCAGAAGATTTGCTCATCAGAAAGCTGCTCCAGTGTTTTGTCTCCTAAAGATTTATAATATTCAAAGCGTTTGATGAATAGGTCTTTCATTTTTGTTGAACTTAGACTCAAATTTAGTTATAAAAGGATTTCAATATTGTGAATCTAAATTGATAAATTCTATTGTTGTTCTAGATAACGCCTTTAAACTCGTGGATGAACTTTATTTTATACTCGTAATATTTCCACAAAGATTTTCGAGATGGAAGATCTTATGAAACGGACTTTCTACTTCTTTCAGGTGTTCTTTATCCTGTATAAACGTGTATCGTGAAGCCAGGGAATTCATATCAGAAACAATTACCAGCCAGCATTCATCCACAGAAGTGTCATAGTAAGGAAATTTTTCATTTTTCTTCTCGATCAGTTCCAAAATTTTTTCAGAACAAAGCTCATCAAACAGGCTCATATTATATTCATAAGTAATGAATACATTTCTGCGGTGGAAAGATTTACGGATGCTTTTCACACAACCTGTTGGTTTATTCTTTTTAATGCTTTTATAAATGGCGAGAATAATTTCCTGCTGATCTTCAAGTCTCTCAAACTTGATATGTGGATGAAATTCTAAAAAATAAACACCACGATATTTCGCAGTGTCTTCTTGTTCCAATATTATTTCAGCCTGACGGAAAATTTTATTCAAGCAGCTTTCAACCTTTTTCATTTCCAGATGATTGATCACTTCCGTAAGCTCGATTCCTATTTTTTTATCGTTGAATTTAGCAATAAAGTCAGGACTTTCACAGGTAAGATTTTCAAAAGTAACTTCGGGGAAATGATGCATAAAGGAATTAAGCAGTAAGATCTCGGATTTCTTTTTGTATTTTTCACGATCATGAAGCGGAGATTCATCTATCGTACGGTGATACCTTTCTATCGGCTTTTTTTTCAAATGTCGATTAAGGTAATACAAGCTTAGATTTTTGATTAAATCTTCGTCTGAAAACAGCTTTTTCATCTGTAGAAGTTTTTGATTATCAAAAATTTACAACCTAAAGATAAGTAAAAAAACTATTCAACAGACAGTTTTATGATAATTTAATAAATAATTCATGTAAAGTTTTATTATCATAATTAATACCTTTGCCCCTTCATCTATAAAAAACACAGTTTATGGATTTTAAAAACTTTAAAATACCTTATAGCGTTAATCCAAAATATTCTAAAAAAGTTGCTTATTTTTCAATGGAATTTGCTATTGAACAGGTATTGAAAATATATTCAGGCGGCTTGGGATTTTTAGCAGGATCTCACATGAGAAGTGCTTATAATCTGAAGCAGAACCTTGTTGGAATCGGAATTCTCTGGAAATTCGGGTATTATGATCAGGCAAGAAATCACGACCAGACTTTACAGC
>JAFAAJ010000166.1 GCA_023426625.1 Bacteroidota bacterium | reverse complement strand
CATCAGAGGAGGTCCGATAATAGAAGTTGCGCTCATCAAGCTCGTCAATGCTCCCTGCAGTTCTCCCTGTTCATTAGACGGAACACTTTTTGTGATCACCGACTGAAGCGCAGGTCCGCAAATTCCTCCTAAGCAATATGGAATCAAAAATGCAAACATCATCCATCCTTCCGTTGCAAATGCAAATAAAAGCATTCCCAGTGCATACAAAGCCAGTCCGTAATAAATACTTTTTTGCTCTCCCAATCTCGGAGTCGTCCATCTGATCAGACCTCCTTGGACTATTCCGACTAATAGTCCTACAACTCCCAATGAGATTCCCACCATCTTTTCATCCCAACTGAATTTATACATCGTGAAGAAACTCCAGTTACTCTGTACCGCATGTCCGGCAATATAAATTAAAATCAATGCAACGATCAACCCTGAAATTTCAGGATGCTTTCCTAAAAATTTAAAAGATCCTACAGGATTAGCACGCTTCCAGTCGAATTCCCTTCTTTTATCCTTGTCCAAACTTTCAGGAAGGATAAAGTAACCGTAAAGAAAATTCAGAAAACATAAAGCTGCTGCTGCATAAAAAGGAACTCTGGAACCAAAATGTCCCAAAACACCTCCCAAAACAGGTCCAATGATGAATCCTAAACCAAACGCAGCACCGATCATCCCGAAATTCTTTGCTCTGTCTTTATCTGTAGAAATATCAGCAATATAGGCACTTGCTGTGGTTACACTCGCTCCGGTGATTCCGGCAATGATCCGCCCAAGGAATAACCACCAGATAGTCGGAGCTAAAGCCAGGAAAATATAATCTACGGCAAATCCGAACAAAGAGATCAGAATAATGGGTCTTCGTCCGTATTTATCACTCAGATTTCCTACTACAGGAGAAAAGATGAATTGTGTAAAAGCATAGGCAAATCCTAACCAACCTCCATATTGGGCAGCTTCACTTACGTCACCATGAATAAGCTCTTCGATCAATTTAGGAATCACGGGAATAATGATTCCCCATCCTGTAATATCAATTAGCAGCGTAATAAATATAAAGCCAATGGCCCCTTTTTTCCTAGAATTTTCCATAATTCTGCAAAAATAATGAAATCAGGAAAATTATTGATCATAAATTTCACTATAAACTGAAGTATCATTAAAAACAAAAAAGCCTTTCATTTCTGAAAGACTTTTCTTATTTATTGTAGTTGAATATTATTTTGAAGCAAGAACTTCTTTGTTGCTGGTAGACTTACCGTGTACTTCTTCTTCTTTTCCTTTTTTCAGGAAGTCGTATGCAATTGCCGAAGCAATGAAGATAGATGAATAAGTACCGAATCCAATACCGATTAACATCGCAAACATGAATCCTCTAAGGTTATCTCCCCCAAAAATGAAGATCGCTAAAATTACAAGGATCGTTGTAAATGATGTATTGAAGGTTCTACCCAATGTACTTGAAATAGAATCATCAAATAACCCTGCCAATGTTAAAGACTTCTTCTCTCTCAGATACTCTCTGATTCTGTCGAAGATAATCACCGTATCGTTGATAGAGTAACCCAATACCGTAAGGATCGCAGCAATGAAATCCTGGTTGATCTCCATGTTGAACGGCATGTATTTGTAAAGCAATGAATATGTTCCTAAAATAATTACCGCATCGTGGAATAGCGCCGCTACAGCACCAAGAGAGAACTGCCATTTTCTGAATCTAAACAAAATATAGATAAAGATACCTGCCAAAGCAGCAACTACAGCAAGAATACCATGACTTTGGATATCATCCGCTACAGTAGGTCCTACTTTTTCAGAAGAAATAATTCCTATATGGTCTTTATCTGCAGATTTGAAATCTTTTAAAGTCATTCCTGCAGGTAAAGTAGATTTCAATCCTTCAAATAATTTATTTTCAATAGCCTGGTCAGCTTTTAAAGACTCATCATTAATCAGGTAATCTGTAGAAATCTTTAATTGCTTGTTGTTTCCAAAGGTTTTAGCCTCAACAGAAGAATTTTTACCATCTGTAGTCTTGAAAAGTTTCACCAGATCTTCTTCAACCTGATTAGCGTTTACTTCCTTATCAAATCTTACTACATAATTTCTACCACCCGTAAAATCAATACCATATTTAAATCCATTTGTAAACATAGATCCGATACAGATTACTGTTAAAATAGCTGAAACGATGTAAGCATATTTTCTTTTTCCGATGAAGTCAATCCATACATTTCTGAACAAGTTCTTTGTAGGAGCCGTCCAAACTGAAAGATGTTTTCCTTTATTCAATCTGTTGAAGATCATTACTCTTGAAAGCAATACAGATGTGAATAATGTCATCACAATACCGATCATCAATGTTAACGCGAAACCTTTAATAGGTCCTGTTCCGAAGAAGAACAATACAACCGCTGTAAGTAAAGTTGTTAAATGTCCGTCAATAATTGCACTTAATGCATGTTTGAAACCGTCTTTATAGGCTTCAAGAATACTTTTCCCTGCAAATAGTTCTTCCTTAGTTCTCTCGTAAATAATTACGTTCGTATCTACAGCCATTGCCATCGTAAGAACGATACCCGCAATACCAGGAAGCGTAAGCGTAAAGTCTCCGGAATCCATAATTCCGAAAATATAGAACAAGTTGATGATCATTGCAATCACCGCATAAACTCCGGCACCACCATAATAGAAAATAATATATACGATGATAATTAGGAAAGCGATAGCAAAAGATAAGAAACCTGCATTAATAGACTCCTGTCCTAAAGACGGTCCCACCTGAGTAGCCTGAACCACTTTTGCTCCCGCAGGAAGTTTACCAGCTCCCAAAACGTCTACCAGTTCTTTAGCTTCTTCCTGAGAAAAGTTACCGGAGATCTGAGTTCTACCGTTTGGAATAGCATTAACAACGTTTGGCGCAGTGTACACTCTGTTATCAAGAGTTACAGCCACCGGCTTACCAACGTTTTTCTCTGTTAAAGTTTTCCATTCTTTAGCTCCTTTGGAATCCATCTGCATGTCTACCACTACTCTTCCCAACTCGTCATAGCTGATATTAGCAGTTTCAACAGCACCGTCTACCGGAGCTTTTTGGTTGATATTCCCTCTGATTGCATACAATACTAAACTTTCAGTATCTGTAGCTTCAGGTTTGTAACCCCACATAAATTGGGTATATCTGATGTTTGCAGGACGTAAAGACTGGGCCACTTTACTGTTTAAAATTTTATTAACAGTTGCAGTGTCTGATAATTTTACGCTTCCTACAGAACTTGGATTAGCAGATTTTCCGCCCTGCATAAGGTTCATGAAGTTTACATTTTTTGCAACTCCCATAGAATCTCCTTTTGCAGTTACCATAGTAGTCAATGTTTGGAAATAAGGTGCAATTTCCTGGAATTGTTGTACTTCCCAGAACTGAAGTTTTGCAGAAGTCTGAAGCATCTTTTTCACTTTGTCGATATCCTTCATACCCGGCATTTCTACAGAAATCCTTGCTGTTCCCGGTACTCTCTGAACATTCGGCTGGATAGCTCCCATCTTGTCAATCCTCGTTCTGATCACTTCAAAAGCAGTCCCGACAGCAGCATCAATTTTTCTTTTTACAGCAATTTTGATTTGCTCATCAGTTGCTAAAGGATTTTCAATTACATTCCCGAAAATTTCAGGATCAGCAAGCTTTAGATTAGTTCCTTTTGCCTTGTTTACAGCATCAAACTCTACGAAGAAGTTATCAATATAAGATTTTGTAGAGTTCTTCTGAACTTCATCGGTTCTGTTTAAAGCTTCAATAAGAACAGGATTAGTAGAATAATTGGTTAAATCATTCACTAAGTCTCTTTGGTTGATCTCCAAAAGAACGTTGATCCCTCCTTTCAGGTCAAGACCAAGTTTCATTTCCTTGTCTTTCGCTTTAGAGTAATAAAGTTTCGTGAATCCTAAATTAAGAGTATCCTTAGAAAGCCTTGCAATCTCTTTCTGATACTTCTCCGGATTATCTCCTGCGATAGCAGTAGCCTGCTTTTCAATTTTGCTGGCATACCAGGTTGGTAAAAGCTCATTTAAGCAAATTAACCCTAGTACAATAGCAACAATTGTAATAAGTCCTTTTCCTTGCATTTTGTTATAACTACGTTAAATTAAGTCGGCAAATATAATGATTTTCTTTCTATTTTATGAATTTTTAACAACAGAAATGGTTTATTTTCAGATATATCGACAATCCCTAATTCATTTCAGATTTATCAATTTTCATAGGCTATTTTTATCATTCTTTCAAACTTTGATTGGTATGAAATTTTCATTCGTTTAACAACACCTTAATCTTCAAAATATTATGAAAAAACTACTTTTTACCATAAGTATTTTTTCTTCCTTAATCCTTAATTCTCAAAGCATTATTTTGGAAGAATTCGCGAGTGGACTCACGAGTCCCGTAGAAATTACCCATGCTAATGACACCAGACTCTTTGTTGTGCAGCAGGATGGGATCATCAAAATAATACAGCCGAACGGAACAATCAATTCAACTCCTTTTTTAAACATCAGCTCTAAAATAGTATACGGAGGCGAAAGAGGACTTTTAGGATTGGCATTCCATCCCCAATATGCTACCAATGGCTATTTCTTTGTGTACTACAACAACACTGCCGGAAACATCATTGTTGCACGATATTCTGTAAGTACAGGAAATCCTGATGTAGCAGATCCTGGCACAGAAAAAATCTTATTAAACATACCTAAACCTTTTAGTAATCATAACGGTGGAAGTATTAAATTTGCTCCAGACGGAAACTTATGGATCGTCACCGGAGATGGCGGAAGCGGTGGGGACCCCAACAACAATGCACAGAATAAAAACTCACTGTTGGGAAAGATGCTTAGAATTGATGTAAATGCTACAGGACCTTATAATATTCCGGCAGGGAATCCTTTTATCGGAGCAGATGGTGCAGATGAGGTATGGTCATACGGACTTAGAAATGCCTGGAAATATTCATTTGATCTCACAACCGGAAATGTTATGATTGCAGATGTGGGACAGGGACAGTTTGAAGAGATCAACAGAATGCCTATAACACAGGGAGGAATCAACTACGGATGGCGCTGCTATGAAGGAAATGCAGGGTATAACACATCCGGTTGCGCAAGTTCCACTACCATGACATTTCCTGTTGCCGTTTACAGTCATTCCGGAGGAAAATGCTCTATTACTGGAGGTTATGTTTACAGAGGAATTCTTTATCCGGCATTGCAGGGAAAGTATTTATTTGCAGATTATTGTTCGATGCAGATTGGCATATTAAATTCTGATGATTCAATAACATGGACAACTGCATATTCTGGAAATAATTTTTCTACCTTTGGAGAAGATAGCCAAAAGGAACTTTATGTTGCGGCTGTGAATAACGGGAAAATATTTAAAGTAAAAACAAACAGCAGCTTATCTGCCCAGGAAGCGGAGTTCAGTTCAATAAGAATATATCCGAATCCCGCATCGGAAATGATATTTATTGATGGATTAGCAGGTGAAAATATTTCAGTTGATCTGATCAGTACGGAAGGCAGAAAAGTTTTAGAAGGACAGAAACTTAACGGAGACCGCAGTATTGACGTTTCCGCAATTCCCGCAGGAGTTTATTATATTATTATAAAATCCGGGGATTTGAAATCGTATAGTAAAAAGCTGATCATTCAGTAGCTGTAGTGTTACATGATCTGCCTGGATGTTTCCGGCTTCGTAAGATGATTTACAATGTACTACTGCGCGGAGTCGGAGCATCTTTTTAAAGCTCAACCCAATAAAAAAGCGATTCAAAATTGAATCGCTTTCTATTTTATCCTGATCTATTTTAAAACAAATTGTCTTTTACAAGATTAGCTCCGTTTTTAATGGCCAGTGAATTGAGGGCATCCACATATTTACTCGCAATATTCTGGAAGACATAGTATTTAATCATTTTGATATTTCCTTTGTCATCCGTTGGACCAATAATCTGGATATAATTATATTTTTTGTTTTTCTCGTAAACTGCAGATTTAATCTCTTTTACATCTTTCCAATTGATGGTTTCAGAGTCTGTTGATTTCAGATAATACTTTTTAATATAAGTATCCGTTACATCAATTCTCAATTTATTATCTCCTTGAAAAACGTCAATTCCTCTCGATTTCAGCCATGTTACAGCATTACTTTTTGAGGTATCGTAATTGTCATAAATCAGATCCGGTCCTCCCTGCAGTTTGGCAACATGCTGAACAGCTTTTGAAAATCGGTCTCTTAAATCTTTTGTTTTGAAATGAATCCCAATATACAGCGGTAATCCTTCATGAATATAATTTGAAACAATATACAAAATATATTTCCCGGCCTCATCATCATTGATTCTCAAATCATTGATTGTATGCCAACTGAACCAAGTATAGGTATCTCCGGCTCTGTTTTCAATTCTTATTTTTTCAGGAGTTACCTGTAAACGGTTTCCTGAATCAACGATAACAGAACCGCTGAAATAGTCAAAGCCTTCAAGCCTTTTAGAATTTATCCAGTCTAGAGATTCCTGTAATCCCTGAGAGAACGATTGTTGAAAACTTAACAACAATGAAAATAATAAAATTTTAACAGTTTTATTCATGGGTAGTTAGTTTTAGACAAATCTAAAAAAATTTTAAAGATTTATCAGATTGTCATTGAAAAGATTCTCGTTTCAGGCTTATTTCTCATCATTCTGAGATCAAAAACCATTGCTACATTTCTTGTGAACGCTCTTCCCTTTTCAGTAATTTTTATTTGATTATCATTAATTTTCACCAATTCATCTTTTTCCATTTCTTTCAGCATTTCAAAGGCATTACTCAGTTCAGGAAAAGAATTCTCGATATTAAAAGTTGTTTCCAGCTGACACATCAGATTAAGGATATGTCTTCTTACGATCAAATCTTCTTCATTCAGAATATGTCCTTTTACAACCGGAATTTTACCTTCTTCAACCATTTGTTGGTATTCTTCCACAGTTTTTACATTCTGTGCAAAAGCATACCATGAATCTGAGATGGAAGACATTCCGAGTCCGATCATCAGTTGAGTTTTGCTTGAAGTATACCCCATGAAATTTCTGTGCAGCTTTTTCTGGATCAAAGACTGATACAGATCATCATGCTCAAAAGAGAAATGGTCCATTCCTACCTCAATATATCCTAATTCCTGCAAAAGTTTCTTACCATCTTCATACAGCCGTCTTTTCTCTTCTCCACTTGGAAGGTCATTTTCATCAAAACCTCTTTGTCCGACACCTTTCACCCAAGGAACATGGGCATAGGAATAGAAAGCAAGCCTGTCTGGTTTTAGTTCAAGGGTTTTACGGATGGTGTATTCCATCGCATCCCAATGTTGATGCGGAAGTCCGAAAACAAGGTCATGACTGATACTTCTGTAGCCGATCTCTCTTGCCCACTCCGTAACTTCTTTTACTTTTTCAAAAGATTGTATTCTGTTGATGGCTTTCTGAACTTTAGGATCATAATCCTGAACTCCAAAACTCACTCTTCTGAATCCGAGATCATACAGGGTTTGCAGATGTTCTCTGGTAGTGTTATTCGGGTGACCTTCAAAAGAAAACTCAGGATGTTCTGCAATATCTACTGTTGCAAAGATCCCTTCAAGCAATGTTCTTAAGTTAGCAGGAGAGAAAAAAGTAGGCGTTCCGCCTCCCAAATGCAACTCTTTGAGTTTAGGTTTTTCATCAAAAAGCTCCAGATAAAGCTTCCATTCTTTTAAAACACTTTCCAGATAAGGTATTTCTACACTGTGTTGCTTCGTAATACGTTTATGACATGCACAAAAAGTACATAAAGCCTCACAAAAAGGCAAGTGAATATATATGGAAATCCCTTCTTCAGAGTTGCTTTCGTGAATAGATCTTATCACACTTTCCTTCCATTTTTCAGGAGAAAAAGTCGTTTCATCCCAATACGGAACAGTAGGATACGATGTATAACGCGGTCCGGGAATGTTATATTTATCAATCAAAGAATTCATAATGCAAAATTAATTATAACTTATGAATTATAAGCTATGAAATATATTAGGTATTGTTTTAATGAATTTTAAAATATTTGTTATTTAAGTTACAAAAGCAAAGTTACTTTCTGAAAGTTCCCGATTTCATTGAAATTACCCGAACTGACGAATGTTCATTAATTATTTCAATTTCATCAGTGAAATTTTATCTTTTCCTGCAAAAACCACTGTATTTTTATTGACCCATTCACAAACGAAAAAGCCTTTTTCATCAGAAATTTTCTTCCATGTTTTTCCATAGTCGGAAGAATAACTGATATGTTGATCTCCCACGGAAATGATCTCTTTTCCTTTTGATCCGGGTTTGATCTTCACACAGGTCGTATAT
>JAFAAJ010000081.1 GCA_023426625.1 Bacteroidota bacterium | reverse complement strand
AAATTATTTTCCTTGATGACAGTTCCTGCCTTAAACCTGCCAGATAAGTAGTAAAAGCAGCTTTTGTACTTCCATATACAAAATTGCTTTTTCTTCCTCTTACTCCAGAAAGCGAAGACAAGCCGATAATCCTTTCCAGTTTATCATTGCCTTTATCCATAGCAATCTTGTTCAGGATGGAAACTGCCCCCATATAATTTACTTTCATCATTTGTTCAGCTCCCTTGAAATCCTTCAAAGCGTTTTCATTATCTACTAAAAACCCTGCAGCGTATACTACAATATGAGGTTTTAACGGCAATTCGTCATAAAACTTTTGGTGAGAATCAAAATCTTCCGCATCAAAGAACAACAGTGCAATTTTTGAGAAATCTAAATTGTTTTCCTGGATAAATCCTTCCAAAGATCTCAAATTTCTTGAAGCAGCCATTACATAACACCCTTTTTCCAGATATTGTTTAATACATTGTTTCGCCACATCGGAATTGGCTCCTAACATGAGAACGGTCTTATCTGTGTTTTTATTCATAGCACAAAGATAATTGAAACGTAAATTACGGCAACTTTAGCAGCTATAGTTTCTCTTAATTATTTCAAATGCATAAAAATTACGGCGCGGTGAACTTCGTTCACCGCGCCGTAATTTTTATCATCAACTGATTTTATTTTTTCTCAGTTTCTGTTTCTGTTTTTTCAGCAGCTTTTTCGTTTTTAGTTGCCTTTTCTCCGAAACGGGCTTCAGTGTACTCTCTGGAAACTGCCGCTTTCTCGAATTTCAGTTTTCCGGATAACGTTTCAATAACGAAACCATCTTCCTGGATCTGAGCAATTCTTCCATGAAGTCCGGAAGTAAGAACCACTCTTGTCCCTACCTTCAGTGTTTCCTGAAAGTTTTTCTCCTGCTTCTGACGTCTCATCTGAGGTCTGATCATAATGAAATAAAGACCAACGACCATTACCCCCATCATAATCATCATCGTAGATCCTCCTCCTTGAGGTTGTGCCTGTAAAAAAATGTTTAGCAAATTCATTATGGTTGGATATTAGCAGTGAAAGTTAATTTTATTGGTGATTTTTCTACGTTAGCAAAAACATCTGCATACTTCTGAACATTACCGTCAAAACTTGAAGAATCAAAATGTAAAGTAACTTTACCTTTTTTACCTGGCAAAATAGGCTCTTTAGTAAAATCCGGAGCTGTACAGCCACATCCTGGCTTTACTTCAGAAATTACCAAAGGATTGTCACCTGTATTTGTAATTTCATATACATGTTCTACTTTATCACCTTTTTTAATGTTCCCGAAGTCAAAATTACTTTCAGACAAAGCAACGGTTGTTAATGGTTGGTTAGAAGCCGAAGATCCATTCTCTTCAGTTTTAGCAGGAACATGATCTGCTCTATTATATGAAATAGAATCAATTGGTATTATTTCCTCTTGTTGGGTTACCCCTTTATTTTTTTCTTTTTTACAAGAAACCAAACCAAAGCCTATGATAGACAAAGCGATAATTGATAACGTCTTTTTCATGTTATATTCTGTTAAATTCTGTTTTTATCTTTACAATACTTATCTAAAATTCCATTAATGAAAATATTGGATCTGTCTGTCGCAAATACTTTAGCAATTTCAATATATTCATTAATAATAACTCTTGAAGGCGTTAATGGAAAATTATCAAGTTCCGCAATTGCTGTTGCAAGAATAACCTTATCCATTAAAGAAACTCTTTCCAAATCCCAGTTCTCCAGTCTTTCTGCCAGTTTCTTCTCATTATTCTCCCAGTTGTTCAGTGTATCTCTAAGAAGCTTTGCCGCAAAATCCCTGTCTTCTTCATCTTTCAGCATTTTGATCAGTGTTCTGCTATCTTCATCTTCTCTCATGAAACCAATCGTTTTCTGAACCATTGAGTTGGAAATGTGGATATCATCCGACCATGATAACTCTTTATCTTCGATATAATCATGAAAATCATCATTTTCTGCAATATATCTCAGAAACAGTTTTCCAATGAATTTCTGATCATCTTCAAAAGAATACTCGCCTTCTTTCATGAAATCCTGATAACGCTTTCCGGCAGTAATCCTCTGAAAAGTTTTTACCAATAAGTCATCGTGGAGATCCCATTTCAATTCTTTATGCTGTCCTGTGAAGAAAAGCCTTTCCGGATTCTCCTCAAGTTTGATCAGCACCTGGTTGTTAATGAATTTTTGATTAGGATTTATATCAGCATCGGTCTTGATAAATTTCTTTTTACCAATCTCGATTTGATTTTCTGCCAATTCTTTAAGACCAACAAGAAAATTGAGCTGATAGATGTACAGATTATAGATTTTCTCTATTCCTGAGAACATATTTTTCTCTAATACATCAAACTTAATAGGATTTTGGTAGTACGAATATACATTCTCTACCACTTTTTCACGGATTTGTCTTCTTCCTAACATTCAAAGAGCTTTTTATGGGTGCAAAGATACAAAAATTAAAATTTACCAAATTCGTAATCTGCTGGTATTTTTGTAATTTTGTAAAAGTTTATGAAAGCTTTAAAAACTTTGAACCCTTACTTCTGGAAACACAAAATATTATTGTTTTGGGGGTTATTATTCATTATTGCCAGTAATTTTTTCAATATCTATAAAGTTCAGTTCGTAGGAAAATCCGTGGATGAACTTACAAAAAGCGGGCATCTCGGATTTAACAGACAGGTACTTATTTATGTAGCTATAATTGTAGGTTGCTCCCTATTGACGGGATTTTTCACGTTTATGATGCGACAAACCATTATTGTAGCTTCAAGAAGAATTGAATACGAACTTAAAAACAAAATTTACA
>JAFAAJ010000229.1 GCA_023426625.1 Bacteroidota bacterium | reverse complement strand
CCAGCAATAGGCTTTTAGATATACGGAAAGGGAGACCCAAAAGGTCTCCTCTTTTTATTTCCGGTATCTTGTATGGCTAAGAAAACCCTCTCTTAATTTGTAGCGAATCTATTGTTATAGCACAGATTATTTGATAAGACATTTTAAAATCCTGTGCTCTCTTTTGGCGTACGTCTAGGATATTAATTCCTCTGTAACATGGTTACGGAGGCTTTTGTTTTCATCATTATCAATATGGTTGGTATCTATGAGAATGAACGTATAAATAGGTTAGTAAGTTGTTTAAGTGTTAATTGTAATCAATTTTATGATTGAGTTCTATTGGATTGTTATTTCTTTTGATGTCTTCCTGCTGATCTCTGTTCATTTGCCTAATGTCAAAATCAATAACATTGCCTTGAGCATCTTGCATAATAATCCTTTTAGCATTTCTTATTTTCTGTTCCATTTCAGCATTAGGGTTTTGGTAATAAGATCTTGCTAATTGCTCATATTTATTCCAATCAATATTTATTGTTTTTATTCTGGCATCAAATAGATTTGATATCTTTTTGACTCGTACTAGATTAAAAGTATAGTCATTTTTATTATCCGTGATTGCAATAATTAATCCTGGTAGACCATTAAAGACATATGGGCCATCATTTATAGGGATATCATTT
This sequence comes from Bacteroidota bacterium, assembly GCA_023426625.1. GTDB lineage: Bacteria > Bacteroidota > Bacteroidia > Flavobacteriales > Weeksellaceae > Chryseobacterium. Next base: position 13,806 of record JAFAAJ010000229.1, on the reverse strand, counting down.
GTAAACCATGCTGTCCACTGCCGTCCACCATAATTAGCTGTAGCCTTTTGAGAATTATAGATGCCTATTTTTTTCTTCTCAGTTGATATTAACCATTCTAAAGATTCTTCAATTGGAAGAAGATAGTTAAACGAACCGTTAGTAATTATTTTTGATACTTTATTGGTTGAAAAATCTTTTTTTATGTAAAATTGATTTTCAAAACCAGAAGGAAGCATTGGAGAATCATTATTCATTTTTAAAGAATCTGAATTCCTGTCAATTCTTTCCCTGAAAATAGAATTTTTATCCAGAAAATCTAAAATCATCATATTTGTATTAAACTTATCCGGCATTTGGCTATTTAATCTATATTTTACTTCATAGATAAAACTCATTCTTTGTCCAAAGCTAAATGAAGCTAGTAATACTAAAATTAAACTTAATTTTTTCATTTTTGTTTTTTTATACATTCTAAGATAGAAAAAATTGAATAATGAAGAGTGAGATTTAACCCGTGTCTGCTAAAATTACGCTTTGTGGAAATCTTATCCGGATAATTATATATTAATTCCCCATTTTATTATTTTAATTCCCGATTTCATTAACTACTTTTGTAAGTTGATTAACGTTTTTATGTCAGATATTATTCAGCTTTTACCGGATCACGTAGCGAACCAGATTGCCGCAGGAGAGGTGGTGCAGAGACCTGCATCCATAGTGAAAGAACTTTTGGAAAACGCGATAGATGCAGATGCTACCCAGATAGAACTCATTGTGCGGGATGCCGGGAAAAACCTGATACAGGTAGTAGATGACGGAAAAGGAATGTCTGAAACAGATGCGAGAATGGCATTTGAAAGACACGCTACCTCCAAGATCAGGGGAACAGAAGATATTTTCAGAATTGCTACCAAAGGTTTCCGAGGGGAAGCTTTAGCTTCCATTGCTGCCGTTTCGCAGGTTGAACTGAAAACAAAGCAAAAAGGAATAGCTGTTGGAACCAATATTTATATTGAAGGAGGTGTTTTCCAGTTTCAGGATCCGGTTCAGACAGCAGAAGGTTCCAATTTCTTAGTGAAAAACCTTTTTTATAATGTTCCGGCAAGAAGAAAATTCCTTAAAAATAATAATATAGAATTCAGACATATCATTGATGAATTCCAACGTGTGGCTTTAGCTCACGAAAATCTGGAGTTTTCCCTGTTTCACGATGACGAGCCTGTCTTTAGATTGAGGAAAGGCAGCCAGATGCAGCGTATTGTGGATATTTTCGGAAGAAAACTACAGCCACAGCTTATCCCTATTAAAGAAGATATCATCTGGTGTAAACTTCATGGATTTGTTGCCAAGCCGGAAGGAGCTAAGAAAACAAGAGGAGAGCAATTCCTGTTTGTAAACGGCAGATATTTTAGAAGCCCATATTTTAATAAAGCCGTTCAGGAAGCGTTTGAGGGACTGCTTTTACCGGGATATTTGCCTACATTCTTCCTGTTTCTGGAATTGGATCCGGAGAAAATAGACGTTAATATCCATCCGCAGAAAACGGAGGTGAAATTTGAAGATGAGCATCTTATTTTTGCACTGATCCGTTCTACGATAAAAAGATCTTTGGGAATTTATAATGTGGCACCGAGTCTGGATTTTGAAAAAGATCCGCAACTCGATGAGATCATGCATACGCCTTTTCCGAGCAAAAGCAACAGTGTAAGCATTAAAATGCCGGAAATTGTGGTAGACAAAGATTACAACCCGTTTTTAGAAGAGAAGGAAGTAAAGCCGATTGAAATCCAGAACCTTGCGGAAATGTATCACCAGAATATTACAGCAGAACCCTCCAAGATCAATCTGTTTGAAGATGAGGATTTTGATGAAGATCTGATGAGGTTGCCCAATGGGTACTGGCTTTTCAACAAAGGAGACCGGACTTTAATGCTGGATTTGGGGAGAATGCACCGTCTGGTAGTTTCCGAAAACTCAAAACCGGTAAAAAAAGGAGTTGTTAACAGTCATTCCTTGCTCTTTTCTCTGGAATACCACATGAATGAAGTGGAGAAAAATAAGTATAAATCCATCAAAAAGTTTTTGCCGGAACTCGGGTTCGACATGAAAATTGCTCATGAAAATGTGCTCAGAATTGATACCGTTCCGGAAGGATTGAAGGAAACGCAGGTCATGAAATTCCTTGAAAACCTGTTCGAAATCCTGGAGTATAAAACAGAAGAGGAATTTATGCAGTATTATCAGAACCAGTGGAATAAAATGCAGTCGAAATCAAGATTTGATTTTATTTATAAAAAAGATGCGGAACAGCTGATCAAAGACTTCACTGCTTTAGGCTTCCCTGAATTTTTACCTAATGGGAAAAGATGCTTTTATGAAGTTCCGTTTAATGATTTTAAGAATAAATTTTAAGAAATGTTCAACACCTTACCACCAATTACCAAAAATATTATCATTATAAATATTGTAGTATTTATTGCAGCATATTTTTTACCGCAGCTGGGTTATTTATTCTCAGCATATTACCCTTTCTCGCCTAACTTTAGGTCCTGGCAAATCATCACCCATATGTTTATGCATGGAGGAATCATGCACATTTTATTCAATATGGTTACTCTATGGAGTTTTGGACCGATATTGGAACAGAGGTTAGGAGGAAACAGATACCTGATCCTGTATTTTTTAAGTGGTTTAGGAGCTTTTGTTTTATTTAATTTATGGAATGTATATGAAATTCAGCAATTGACAACTGCACTCGCTGACTCCAATATAAATATTTCAGAAATCTATGCAAAAGCCGATCTGAGCAAATTTGAGTTAGGAGATTTTCCTTATGTAACTAATGAAGATGCTGTAAGATTATATATCGGATTGGTAAGTAAAATGGTCGGAGCTTCAGGAGCCATCTTCGGAGTTGTGGCTGCCTTTGCTACACTATATCCGGAAGCAAGGATCATGATGATGTTCATTCCTATCCCAATAAAGGTGAAGTATTTGTTACCCATTGTAGTGGTTGTTTCCATCTTTTTAGGAGTTTCGGGGAATGCAGGAGGAATAGCTCATTTAGCGCACGTGGGAGGAGCTTTGGTAGGTTGGCTTTTGGCAAGAAACTGGAAAAAACATTTATACAGATTCAATTAACATTTTTTGAAAATTGTACGTCTCATACTATTAATACTGCATATTGGCATATTCTGCCTTTTGCTTGGAGTGATGCTCAATGCATACATTCCCCCTAAAATATTCCCATGGTTTAACATATTGTCTTTAGGATTTCCTTTGCTCATCGGAAGTTATATATTGTTAACGCTTTTTTGGTTGTTTAACTGGAAAAAAAGAACAATAGTATTCCTTTTATTGGCATTAATCTTCACAAACCCGGTAAAAAGATGGGTCAATTACAGTTCCGGTAAAGAAGGAGATTTCGATCTGAAGGTGGTTTCTTTCAATGTGAAAGGAGGGAAATATGGAGTGAATAATATCGAGGATTATATCAACAGTTTGGATGCAGATATTGTTCTTTTTCAGGAATACAGCCCTAAAGATTATCATTTCAAAGGACTGGAACACAAGAGAGAGAATCTGCTTGTCGCTACGTTTTCCAAATATAAAATCATTGATCAGAAGAATCTGATCGAAAGTGATTATGAAACCAATAATGCTTATGCCGGTCAAACCGATATTGAAATAAAAGGAAGAATATTTCGTATTATTAATGTTTACCTTCAGCCGTTTAAGTTTGAAAAAAGTATGGTGAAGCTGGAAGGAAACAGTGAGGAAGATGAAAAGAAACTGAAAGACGTGCTGAGAAGGCTTGTTCCGACCTTTAAAAAACATCAGGAACAGATAGAACCTATCACAAAAGCTATTGAAAATTCACCTTATCCTGTAATTCTTGCGGGAGATTTAAATTCCGTTCCCAGCTCTTATGAATACTACCATATATCTGAAGGCTTAAAAGACGCTTTTGTCCAAGCAGGAAACGGAAGCGCAACAAGTTTCCATGATTATAAGTTTCCTTTAAGGATAGACTATATTTTCTCATCGGAAACCCTTAAAGCTACAAGCTATCATGTCGACAGATCTGTAAGGTTATCAGATCACTATCCGGTAATGGCAACTTTCAAAATTGAAAAATAATAATCTTAAAGTTAGTTAAAAGCCAGGAACTTGGTAAGATTTTTGCTAAAATCAAGCGAAACCAAGAATGTTTTTCATGAAGCTGAACCAGATATTGCTGTTTTTTCATATATCCGTTATTGTATTATTACTCTGCACATTGGGAAATGCATGGATTCCGCCCAATAGAATGGGTGAGCTGAATCTTCTTTCTCTTGGTTTCCCTTATCTGATCGTTTTACACGTTGTGCTTACCCTATTTTGGATATTTAAAAAGAAGAAGTTTGCGATTGCATTTGCGGCGAGTATGTTGCTTTTTTACAATCCGGTCAGAAGATGGGTTAATTTTTCACCCCAATCCAAAAAAGCTCAATCCAAAGGAGATCTCAAAGTACTGACCTTCAATGTACAATACGGCAGTTTCGGATGGGATCGGGTGAAGAAGTATATCCGGGCTCAGGATGCAGATATTATTCTGGTTCAGGAAAGAGATACAAACAGAGTTTTGCGGCAGGATCTGATAAAATACCCCACCGTTATTTTAAAGACAAAACACCGTATCGTAAGACATGCAGAACTTATAGAAGATAAATCCAGAGGAAATTCTTTTTATGCGGATATTGATGTTTGCGGGAAAATCGTTAGAGTGGTCAATGTTTATCTCGAACCATTCAGGCTGCATAAATCTATGTTTGAATTGAAAAAACTCAAAGAAAAAGGGAAGATCGACACTCTTTTATCACATATGGTCCCTACTTTTCAGACTCACGAAGAGCAGATCAAAAAGATCAGGAAAGCGATTGATCTTTCACCTTATCCGGTGATTTTAGCAGGAGATTTCAATTCTGTTCCCAATTCCTATGAATATTACAATCTCGGAAAAGATCTCCAGGATGCATTTTTAGCGGCAGGAAATGGGATATCAAGCAGCTTTCATGATTATAAAGTTCCTCTTAGACTAGATTATATTTTCAGTTCGAAATCCATAACTCCATTAAGTTATAAAGTAGATCATTCCGTAAAATTATCAGATCACTATCCTGTAATTGCGGAATTTCTTCTAAATTAGTTCCCATGAAAAATGTATTATCTGTAAGTTTTGTTTTGGGTATTTTGTTAACCGCATGTTCTAAAAAAGAACAGGAGAGCAGAAGTGTAGAAGAAGCAATAAAACCACATTATGATACTGTTGCCATAGATTCTTTTTCGCCGGGAGCTACTTCTGTGGATATTGCGGAGCAGATCAGAAAGTCTTCTAAAAAATATCAGGATTCCATAAAAGAAGTATTAAAGCTTCAGGAGCAGGAAAAGAAACTTAAAGAAGAACTGGAAAAAGAGAATAAAAAGAAACTGGAAGAGGAGAAAAAACAGCAGAAATTAGCAGAACCGGCTGCTTCCGGAGAAATAAAAACAGAATAAAATTCCAAAAAAATATAAATATGAAAAATTACATTTTAACAGCAGTAATGATCTCGGTTTTAACGGTTTCCTGTACTAAATCCACAACAAGAACAGAAAATCCTGACGGATCTGTCACCACAACAACCGTAACTGAATATTCATCAGGTGTTGATACTTCAAAAATCATCAAGGTGAAACAGGACGTTAAAATCAAAGTGGATGAAGCAGGAAAAACCATTGATGAAGCCGCTCAGAAAACAAAAGAAGGGCTTAATAAAGCCGGAAAAGACATTAAAACCGGAGCAAAGGAAATTGGTGAAGATGTAAAGAATGCCGCCGCAAAAGGAGCTGAAAAGGTAGAAGAGGGAGCCAAAAAGCTGAAAGAAGACCTTAATAGATAAAAGAAACCGCAGAATTTCTGCGGTTTTTTATTTATTCATTTCCAATAAAGGATCTATATACTCCCTGTCATTGCTTAATCTTGGAACTTTATTCTGACCACCAAGTTTTCCTTTGGATTCTAGCCAATGATAGAACAAATTAGGCTTTGCCATATGTACAATGGGTCTTTTCAACGTCATATTGTTATACCTTTTCGCTTCATAATCCGAGTTAATGGCTTTCAGGTTTTCATCAAAAGCATCAATGAATTTTTCCAGATCATCCGGATTGTTGCTGAACTCAAAAATCCATTCGTGGGCACCGCTTTCATTTTCTTTCATGAAAACAGGAGCGCCTGTAAAATCCGTTATGCACGCACCCGTTTCTTCACACGCCTTGGCAAGCGCAGTTTCTACATTGGTGATCATCAGTTCTTCTCCAAAAGCATTGATATAATGTTTTGTCCTTCCGGAAATTTTGATTCTGAAAGGATTGGTAGAAGTGAAGACAACAGTATCTCCAATTAAATACCTCCATAAACCTCCATTGGTCGTAATAACCATGGCATAATTTTTCCCGATCTCCACATCTTCAAGACTGACAACTTTGGGGTTGGAAAAATGGAACTGATCCATCGGAATAAATTCATAGAAAATCCCGTAATCAAGCATCAGAAGCATTTCATCACTATCAGATCGGTCCTGAATACCGAAAAAGCCTTCAGAAGCATTGTAAATCTCATAATAATTGATGTCTTTTCCGATAATTTTCCTGTATTGTTCCCTGTAAGGCTTGAAACTGATCCCGCCATGGAAGAATACTTCCAGATTGGGCCATAGTTCTGAGATGTTTTTAATATCCGTTTCTTTTAATATCCTTTGCAGAAGCACCATCATCCAGCTCGGAACACCTAAAATACTTCCTACATCTTCATTTTTAACTTCAGAAATGATTGCTCTCAGCTTGCTTTCCCATTCGGACATCAGGGAAACCTTTTTACTTGGAGTGGTGGTGATCTCTACCCAAAATGGAAGATTATCGATCAAAATAGCAGATAGATCCCCAAATTTAGTGTTAAAATCCGCATATAGTTCGGAACTTCCACCAAGACGTAAGTTTTTATTGGTGAAAAGCTGGTTTTCCGGATGGTTATTTGCGTAAATGGAAACCATATCCTTTCCCGCTTTCATGTGGCAGTATTCAAGACTTTCGGCAGAAATAGGGATGAACTTACTTTTGGCATTGGTTGTTCCGGAAGATTTGGCAAAATGCTTGATATAGCCGGGCCAGCTGATATCTTTTTGTCCCTGCCTTGCTTTTTCTATATAAGGTTCAAAATCTTCATAGGTAACAATAGGAACTTTATTTTTAAAGTCCTGATAGCTGGAAATCGAATTGAAACCATACTTTTTCCCGTATTCAGTATCTTCAGCGTGAAACAATTGGGAAAATAAGATGCCTTTCTGTGTTTCAATAGGATGGTTCATGAAATTCTGGATCTGATCTATCCTCTGTCGGATAAACCAATTAACCACAGTATTGAAAAGTGCTTTCGTTGCCATTTTCAAATATAATGATATTTGACTTTTCAGAGAATATTTTACAGGTGATAAAATGAAAAAACCGCTACATTTCTGTAACGGTTGTATGTAAAGGATTATTATTCCTTAGCAATATTCATCATAAGCAGCCTGTAGATTCGCTGCAATAGCTCCTGCAGGGTTTCCTTCGATATGATGTCTTTCCAGCATATGAACCAATTCTCCGTCTTTGAAAAGCGCTACACATGGTGAGCTTGGAGGGAATGGAGCCAAATGTTTTCTGGCTTCTGCTACGGCTTCTGTGTCATAGCCCGCAAAAACAGTGGTTAAATGATCAGGTTTTTTATCTCCTGTTAAAGAGTAAACAACTCCCGGTCTTGCTGCTCCTGCAGCACATCCGCATACGGAATTGATTACCAATAGGGTAGTTCCTGATTGTTTTAAAGCTTCTTCCACCTGCGAAGGCGTTGTTAAATCTTCGAAGCCTTTATCTGTAAGTTCAGCCTTCATCGGCATTACTAAGTCTGTTGGATACATTTCTTGTTGTTTTAATCTTTACAAAGTTAAGCAAATATTTATTTTTTGTCAATTTATAAAAACTATTGGTTCTATCATAGAATGAAATAAAGAATGGTATTTTAATTGTTAAAGCTGTATCTATAATAAAAAAAACATATTTACAAAATATCAGTAATCATATATTTTTGCTAATTTTGAAACGATTCTAAAACCCATGAAAAAAACTATTTGAGTTCCCTCAATTGAATGAGAATTTATTCTACATGAAATAATCTCTCTGGATAAAAAATGAAGCCCGAAACGACAGTTTCGGGCTTCTTTAATCAAATCGATATGCAAAGGTTGAATATCCCTGGTTGTTCGAGAAACGGGTTAAAAAGATATACAAGTTATGATTTAAGCATTGAATATCCGACCCGGAACTCTTATGATAGCAGCTTTTTCGCCATTTCGGAAATACTTTTTCCGTCTGATTTTCCTGCTAATACTTTTGAAGCAACTCTCATTACTTTTCCCAAATCCTTGATAGAGTGGGATGAGGTTTCTCCAATAATTTTTCTGATCTCAAGCTCAAGTTCTTCAGGTGTAAGCTGCTTAGGTAAAAATTGCTCAATAATTTTCATCTGAGCTTCTTCTACTTCAGCAAGATCCTGTCTTCCCTGTGCAGAAAACTGGTCGTAAGAATCCTTACGTTGCTTAACCATTCTCTGAAGAATAGCAATTTCCTGCTCTTCAGAGATTTCTGCGCCTTTAGCTTCGGTTTTCAGCAATAATATCTGTGATTTTACAGCACGTAAAGAGTCTAAGGCTACTTTGTCCTTTTCTCTCATTGCTGTTTTTATAGCTTCGTTGATTGTATTTTCTAAACTCATTTTAATTAATTTACCAATGTAAAAGCGTATCAATGTACCAATAACTATAAACGGACAACATTGCAACATTACTAGATTGATACATTGTTACATTATTTAGTCAACATCTTTGTTTAAAAACCTGTTTTCTCTGATCTGCATAGAACCGTTGTTTTCAGACAAATAAGTGTTGATACTGTGATCTGAAGCATTAGTTCCGTCAATAGAAATATTCTTTCTTTTGAAAGCAGGGATAGACTCAAACTCATTCACAGCGTCGAAGCTCTGGTAACGGGAATTGAATTCTTTTAATTTATTTCTTCTTTCCATTACTCTGTCGTTGTCCACTGTTTTATTCACAAATGTGAACTCGCTTTCTGCAGGTTTCGGAGTTTCAACCTCAATTCTGTTTTCAAATACAGGTTTTTCCTCAACTTTAGGCTCCTCTTTTACAGGCTGAAAGAAGCTTTCTGTTTTCTGAACAGGCTCTTCAGCAATGTTGGCAGGAGTAGTAAACTCTGCCTTTGGCAGTCCGAAGTCAGCTTTTGGTTCATTTACCGGCTCGTTTACAAAGAAGCTGAACTCAACAGGTTTTTCTTCCTGATAAAAGCTCTGGAAAGTTTCTGTGTTAGGCTCCTCTTTCTTTTCTTCTGTTTCAAAAGAGAAAGACTGTATTTCCAGATCATTTCCGTTTTCTGCTGCTTCTTCATCAAATGAGAATAAATTGAAGGCTTCCTGCTGAGGCTCTTCATTTCTCCAGCTTTGTACCGGGTTGTCTAATGTATCTTCCTCTCTATCAAAGAATTTGATTTCCGTAGTAACCTCTTCTTCTTCAACAATCATTTTTTTTTCAGTAGATGTCACTTTGAACTGTGGCGTTTCTGTATCCTCATCATCCAGTCTGAACAGGTTTTTTCCTCCGAAATCATGTGTAGGTTCAGGAGAAACCTCTCTTTCTTCTCTTGTTTTAAAAGGTGAGGCCTTCGGAGTTTCCAAAGCATCATTCAAACCGATTCTGATTTTTTCAGTTGGACCGGAATATTTTTGATGATCATTAGAAAAACCCGTAGCAATAACAAGAACGCTTACAGAATCTCCCAACTCTTCATCCGTACCTACCCCGAAGATGATATCTGCCGTATTTCCTGCTTCTTTCTGAATATGATCCATGATGATACCGATCTCGTCCATGGTTACTTCTTCCGCACCACTTCTGATCAGCAATAGTACGTTTTTAGCACCGGTAATTTTATTATCATTCAATAATGGGGAATCCAATGCTTTTTTCACAGCTTCTTCTGCCTTGTTTTCACCTGAAGCGGTTCCGGTAGACATTAGAGCTGTACCTGAGTTTTGAAGCACAGATTTAGCATCTCTGAAGTCAATATTAACATCAAAGTAACCTGTAATAACTTCAGCCATTCCTTTTGCGGCATTGGTCAAAACTTCATCGGCTTTTGAGAACCCTTGCTTGAATCCAAGGTTCCCGAATTGCTGTCTTAGTTTATCATTGTTGATGACAATTAATGAATCAACATTATTTCTTAATTTTTCAAGACCGTTTTCAGCCTGCTCCAATCTTCTTTTTCCTTCAAAACTGAAAGGAACGGTAACGATTCCCACCGTTAAGATTCCCATATCTTTAGCCACCTTAGCGATCACGGGAGCTGCACCTGTTCCGGTTCCACCACCCATTCCGGCAGTAATGAAGACCATTTTGGTGTTTTGTCCCATAGCTGCTTTGATCTCTTCGATACTTTCGATCGCTGATTTTTCTCCTACTTCAGGATCTGCTCCTGCACCAAGACCTTCCGTGATAGAAGTTCCCAGCTGAACTTTATTTGAAACAGGGTTGTTATCTAAAGTTTGGGCATCCGTATTACAGATCACGAAATCTACTCCGTGAATCCCTTTTTCGTACATGTGCTTTAGCGCGTTGTTTCCACCGCCTCCAACACCAATTACTTTTATGATTGATGAATTCCCTTTTGGCAGGTCAAATGAAAATCCTTGTGTTCCTATATTTTCCATAATTATAATTTTTATAATTGATAATTGACTTTTGATAGTTGATGAGAAGATCATTCATCAATTACCATTCATCATTTATATTTTTTTATTCAACTTCTTCAAAGAATTTTTTTACTTTTTCCATAAGCGACTGACCGAAAGTTAATCTTGCCGCTTTTTTGTTGTCGGTCTGTCCGTTTACAGGTTCCTGTTCCTGAACCGGAGCCTGTTGCGCGACTGTCTGGGTTTCAACCGCAGCTACGGTTTCAGTTTGAACTTTTTCCTGAACAGGTTCTTCAACTTCCGTATTCTGTCTTTTATCCCTGATCTTTAAGCTTTCCATTAATAATCCGATGGAAGTTGCAAATTCAGGACCTTTCAGATATTGGTTTTTATCGTTGGCAATGTATTCATTGGCAAAACCAATTCTGCTGTCGAATCCGGTTGTATAATTGGCAAGCTGACGAAGGTGTTTCAGATTGGAACCACCACCTGTCAGAACAATTCCCGCGATCAGTTTTTTCTTTTGTTCGAAGGCGCCATAGGCTTTTAATTCTGTATTTACCATTTCAAGGATCTCCTCCACTCTCGCATTGATGATCTGCGCAAGGGTTTTCAGGGAGATTTCTTTATCCGGTCTTCCGTGAAGTCCAGGAATGGTAACGTATGTGCTGTCTTTTTCCAGTTCAGGCACCGCAGAACCGAATTTCACTTTCAGTTGCTCTGCGTGCTTTTCTATGATGGAACAGCCTTCTTTGATATCTTCTGTTATAATTCCGCCGCCATAGGGGATCACGCATGTATGACGGATGATATTGTCTTTAAAAATAGCGATATCCGTAGTACCACCACCAATATCCACGATAGCAACTCCGGCTTCTTTTTCTTCTTTGGTAAGAACAGCTTCTGAAGATGCTAATGGTTCTAATGTTAAGGCTTCCATTTCGAGGCCGGCTTCTCTCACACATCTTGCAATGTTTCGGATACTGCCCATTTGTCCTACAACTACGTGGAAGTTGGCTTCTAAACGTTTTCCGTGCATACCGATAGGTTCCTGGATCTCACCTTCGGAATCTACCTTATATTCCTGAGGAAGAACATGGATAATTTCTTCTCCCGGAAGCATCACCAGTTTTTTTACCTGGTCTTTTAATGCTTCAATGTCGTCGTCTGTAATGAATTTGTCCGGGTTTTCACGCATAATATAATCTGAGTGCTGCAGTGAACGGATGTGTTTTCCTGCAATACCTACCGTAACTTTACGGATAGGAACTCCTGCGCTGGACTGTGCTTCTGCGACAGCCGCTTTGATTGAACTGATGGTTTGCGAAATATTATTCACAATACCTTTGTGAACCCCAAGACTTTTGGCCTTACCAACACCGAGAACTTCTATCTTCCCGTGTGCATTCCTCCTTCCGACAATCGCGACAATCTTCGTTGTCCCGATGTCCAGACCTACTGAATACTCTTGATTTTCCATTGTGTATATCGATTTGATTTTTTATTCTATTTTAATTTTTGCTTTAGGCTTTGCAGCCTGACTTTTCTCTTTTGTGGTTTTTGTTTCTTTTGGTTTTGCTGCCGTTTTAGGCTTTGTATTTTCTTTCGGTTTCGGTGTTGAATGACTTGCTTTCCTCACCTCTGTTTCGACGGGTTTGGCTTCTGTCTTTTTCGCTGCCGGAGCAGTAACGGTAGCCGCCAATTCTTTATGTCCCGCTTTTAAAATACTGTCATTTTCTTTAAAATAAGGATTCAAAGTGGTAACAATCTGGTTCTGGTATTTCACAGAAACCATTTTGTACTTTTGAGGATCCTGATAAACCAGGTATTTTTCCACAAATGCTTTAAAACCTTTTACTTTAAATTCAATATTGTCCAGATCCCCGATCTCTACTTTATAGTTTCCTTCACTGGTCAGGAGATTGTAGCTGTCTTTATATTTTGAGATTCCGATGAAATATTTTTTGCTGAAATCGTCTTTATCGATCTTTGCGACCAGTTCCGCCAGCTTTTGATATTCATCTGGTTTTACATCCCCGGTTACCAGCATACACGGATGTGAATACGTTTTTGAAATAGGGAACTCCACACCTTTTTCATCTACGTAGAAATCTCTTCCGTTTTTGTTCAGTCTGAATACAGGAACCCTCTGTTTGATATCCAGATTGAGCTTTCCGTTCAGGTTCAGATACACATTGGCACTGTCCACAGCAGGAAGCGCATTGATTTTCTTTTCCAGCGCGGGAATGTTGAGATCACCTACTTTACCGGAAGGGTTTTCTTTTTTTACAATGTCCTTGATGTCTTTTTCATCAATGAAGTACACCGGAGTTTTTTCATTCATTTTTACAGAAATTTTATTATCCGTGATCTTCTGGCCACTGAATCTCTTCAACGAGAAGCTCAGCAGACATCCTAAGATGATCACCGTGATAACAATTTTTAATATTCTGTATTTATTTTTCATTTTATTTTATCTTGCTTTAACGCTATGACCGCAAAGAAATCTGTTTTTATTCGTTCACAAAGGCGTTTCACTCAGCTAAGGCTTAATTTATAATTTGTTTACTACTCTTTTTACTCCAATTTTTAAATAAGGTTGAGTGAAAGTTCAATATCATTCCCAGCCTCATGTCTGTTATTCTTTAAATAATTTAAAAGCTGGAAAAAATGATAATCATTAATTTCCTGAGTAGCTTTTATTAATTAATGCATCTTATTAAATCTTCATCGCGTTCTTTGCATTAAATTTATTTTATTGCTTCTCCAGCCATTCACAAATCGGGTCATATAATGTATCGATGTTTCCTGCACCTACAGTGAGTAAAATATCGAAGTTTTTTTCTTTTATTTTTTCAAAAGCTTCAGATAATGACGACCCTTCTTTTTTATCTAATGTCACTTTTTCCAACAGCCAGTCTGAAGTAATGCCTTCAAAGTTTTCCTGAAGTTCTCTTGCAGGATAGATATCCAACAGGATCAATTCATCTGCTTTACTC
>JAFAAJ010000004.1 GCA_023426625.1 Bacteroidota bacterium | reverse complement strand
GTGGTGCAGAAGGAATGAGCTTCACAGAGTTTACTTACCAGTTAATTCAGGGATATGATTTTCTACATTTATACCAAAACAATAATGTAAAACTTCAGATGGGAGGATCTGACCAGTGGGGAAATATCACGACCGGTACAGAATTGATCAGAAGAAAAGCACAGGGAGAAGCATTTGCATTAACGGTTCCTTTGATCACAAAAGCGGACGGTTCTAAATTTGGAAAATCTGAAAGTGGTGAAAACTACTGGCTGGATAAAAAGAAAACATCTCCGTACAAATTTTACCAGTTCTGGCTGAATGCTACGGACGATGATGCGGAAAGATTTATCAAATTCTATACTTTTTTAGGGAAAGAGGAAATTGAAGCTTTAATTGCTGAACATAAAACCGCTCCACACGAAAGAAAACTTCAGAAGAAACTAGCCGAAGAAGTTACTGTATGGGTTCATGGAAAAGAAGAGTATGAAAAGGCTTTAAAGGCATCTGAGATCCTTTTTGGTCGTTCTACGGCAGAAGACCTTATCAATTTGGATGAAGACACTTTTTTGGAGGTTTTTGACGGTGTTCCACAAAAGGAATTACCGAAGGAAGATGTTTTAGGGGTCAACATTATTGATCTTCTTTCTGAAAAAACCGGATTTTTGAAGTCCAAGAGTGAAGCACAGAGAGAGATCAAGGGGAATTCAATCTCTGTAAACAAACAAAAGGTAAATGATACTTTCACAGCTAATGAAAGCGATTTGATTGATGGTAAATTTTTGCTATTGCAAAAGGGTAAAAAAAGTTACTTTATCGTTAAAGCTCAATAATAAATATGCTTTATAAAAACGAGCGACCTAAAGGCCGCTCGTTTTGTTTCAGGTCAAAAAAAAAATACTGCCGATTGAATCAGCAGTATTTTTATATTGTTGTTTTGTTTTACTTACAATTCAAGGAAGCTGTGTGCTACAGAAACGCTTTTTGTTCCATTACCTTCTACAGTAGCTGTTTTAGCAACTTCACCGTCAATCCAGATAACTACAGTCAATTTAGAATCCGCATGTAAAAGTTCAGCGTTAGCTGCTAAATTTAGTTGTGACTGGCTGGAGTTTACAAAAAACTCATCAGTTGCCCATACAAAACCTGGCGCATCATAAATAGTCTGTGAAACTGTTCCTACCTGTGTAACAATAGTTTTAAAAGCACTGAAATCAGTAGGAGGAGGGGTTGCCGGTCCGCCATTAAATATTATTGCCTCAAACTGCACCAAATGATCCGTGTATTCATCATCATCATCATCCTTACAAGAAGTGCTAAAAGAAAATACTGAGAATACTACGAGGAATAAAAAAGAAAGTCTAAGTAAACTTTTTGATTTGTAAAATTGCTTCATTTCTCCGATTTAGATTTTTAATGTTTCAAATATAGGTTTTTTATCAATATAAAAATAACTTTTTTGAAAATTTTCCAACAAAGATTTCTAATCAATATCAAATCATCAAAACGGAAAATAATTATAAAATTCTAATTAATTTTAATTAAAGTAAATTGTGTTTAAAATTTATAAATATTTATTTATCAAATATTAAAATACAAATTAATTAAACTTATACTTTAAAATATAACAATTCACAAACAAGAGTGACAATTAATTTAATTTATGACTATATTTGTGTTATGAATTTAGATTATATCATTAGAGAACCTGAAAATATCACTTCAAAAACAACCGTTCTTTTTATGCTTCATGGCTATGGAAGCAACGAGCAGGATCTCTTCAGTTTCAGAGAAACACTTCCCAACGATTGGCTGATTATCAGTTTCAGAGCTCCAAGAAACACTCAGTTTGAAGGATATTCGTGGTACGATATAGATTTCAACGATCCGGAAAATTTCATTGATTTAAAACAAGCTAACGAGGCTTTAGAGGCAATCTCACAAAGCATTCTATCCGTCATCAACCACTATGGAATCACCGAAGGTAAAACGCATCTTTGCGGGTTCAGCCAGGGAGGCATTCTATGTTACGCTCTTGCATTAAAATATCCGGAAATGTTCAACTATGTTGCCTGCCTGAGCAGTTATCCGGAAAACAAACTTATGGAGGATATCGTTAAAGATAAAAAGAAACTGGAGCATCTTCGCTTCTTTGTATCTCATGGAACCGATGACGCTGTTATCCCTTTGGAATGGGGACGAAAAGCAGCAGATCTTTTATATGATCTGGGTTGCTATTTTACATTCAGGGAGTATATGAGTGGCCATGGCGTGAACCAAAAGAACTATATGGATCTCATGGATTTCTTTTCAAAATAGAATTACGAAAAACTAAAAGAATTAGCACTATTTATTACAGTATAGATAAAGATTCGCAAGTATTGTGAATCTTTTTTTTATTTGTAAAGATAATTTCACTAAATTCAGTAAATGAATTTCAGATATTGCATACTCGTATTTTTATTGTGTATTTTTATTAATGGACAAAACACTTTTGAAGTACAAGAGGGTAAGAAAACTGTTATCCCTTTTAAATTTATCAACAATCTGATTTTCATTCCCGTTAACATCAATGGAGCTGATCTTACT
>JAFAAJ010000239.1 GCA_023426625.1 Bacteroidota bacterium | reverse complement strand
TAATTGGCAAAAAAAGTGTCAGAAACCATTTCTAATCCAACGATCGGAATTGGAGCCGGTCCGCATTGTGACGGTCAGGTTTTGGTGTATCACGATATGGTAGGAATGAATAAAGATTTCACTCCGAAATTCCTGAGAAGATATCTAGATCTTTACACTGAGATTACAGGTGCTGTTTCACAATATGTGAAAGATGTGAAAAATATGGATTTTCCTAATGAAAAAGAAAGCTATTAATTCATGAGAAATCAACAAACAATACAGGGGATTATTTCTATTGTAGCCTTAATTTGTCTTGCGGCAGGTTGGTTTAATTTGTTTTCTCCGGAGATCAATCTTTTGCTTTCCCGTAAAGTCTTTTATGTTTTGATAGGGATAAGTTTCTTTTTTCAGGCGCCTCTGCTTTCCAATAAAAACTTTGTATATGCTATGTATGCAGCTGCGGTGGCTTGTGTTGTCGGAGCTTTTCTGCCTGCAGATTCAAAGCTTTCAGGAATTAAAACAATTGGGCTTTTGGCGGGGATTATTCTTTCTTTTACTAACAGACCGAAGAGGGTTGAATAATGGAAGAGCAGATTGTTTATGAAGATAATCATCTTTTGGTTATTAATAAAAAAGTAGGGCAGCTTGTTCAGGGGGATAAAACCGGAGATGAATCATTATTGGATTCAATTAAGAATTTTATTAAAGTAAGAGATAATAAGCCGGGAAATGTTTTTCTGGGTTTGGTTCACCGTATCGATCGGCCTACTTCCGGTTTGGTCATTTATGCTAAAACGTCCAAGGCACTCACCCGTCTCACTCAGATGGTGAAAAACAGGGAGATCAAAAAGACATATTGGGCAGTTGTTGGTAAGGAAATGATCCCGCAAACACAACGGTTAGTTCATTATTTAAAAAAGAACGAAAAAAACAATAAGGCGATCGTCTTTCCCAAACCTACGGAAGGAGCAAAAGAGGCGATTTTGACCTATACAGTTATAAAAAACCTGGATAATTACCTGCTTCTGGAAATTGATCTTGAAACAGGAAGACATCATCAGATCCGTGCACAGCTTTCCAAAACGGGAGTTCCAATAAAGGGGGATCTTAAATATGGTTCTCCAAGGTCCAATCCGGACGGAGGAATTAACCTCCATGCAAGAAAACTGGACTTTATCCATCCGGTTACGAAAGAAAAAATAGAGATCACAGCTCCTGTTCCGCAGAATGATGCAGTTTGGAGAGCTTGTGAATAAATAATCCCGCATTTTGCGGGGTTTTTTTCTCATTTTAAGTATGAAAATTATGATTTCTGCCACATTCCTTGTTTTTATAAGTAATTATTTGGGGAAATATTGAATTGTGTTTTGTTAAAGAATTGGCAATGTTTCTTCTAAAAGAGATTAATTTAGGAGATCTTGATTCAGGGTTGTATATATTTAATTTAATAATGAAGGATTGAATTATTGCTGGTGTAAAAACGTTTTAAGTAGTAAATTTTTAACATAAAATTGAAAAAAAGCGGCTATGGTTGTCTTTTTTTTATTATTTTAATTAAATAATTATTTTTATCAATTTTATTTAATTTAATGTTTTTTATTAAATATTAATCAATATAAATAGGATTGTTTTGATGTTTTGAAAAAAATAGTATATTAGGACTTTAAACTTAACCCTTATGAAATACTTTTATATTTTAAACGCTTTTAAACGTTTCCGAAGAGAGAATTTAAAGGCAATTGCTTTGTGTTCGTTACTGTTGTCGGGTTCATCCTCGTTGTTGAACGCTCAGGTAAATTCGTATGCTTTTACACAGGCAACAAATGCTTTTACGCCAGTTACGGCAGGTACTATTTTGGAAACTGCAACAGCTACTTCTGGAGCTGGAAGTTTGTATCAGGTGACTCCATATGATGTGTCGTTGCCTTTCAATTTTAATTATAACGGTACTGTTTACTCAAGCATCAAGGTCTCTTCCAATGGTTATATAACATTTGGAGCGACCACGCCGGGAACTGCTAACTATTCGCCTATATCATCTTCGGAAACTTATTCAGGTGCCATTTCTGTTTTTGGAAAAGCTTTAAATACATTCGCTAATTTAGGAGGAGTTACTGGAGATATCAGGACGGATGTTGTAGGAGCTGCTCCTAACAGGGAAATGGTTATTCAGTGGACGAATTTTAGACCGGCATACAGTAGTTCTGCCACTTCTGCTTATGCATTTTCTTTTCAGATAAGGCTGAAAGAAACGAGTAATGTTATTGATATGGTATATGATGGGGGAGCATTTGTTATTGGAACTACTAATGCTTCAGGCAGTGTTCAGGTAGGGATTCGTGGAGCTACTAATGCAGATTATAATAACCGTTTGAATTCTAGTTCGGTTGCATTTGCCAGCTCTACACCGGGAACGGCTAATTCCAGCACTCAGTATGTGAGTACTTCATCTACTTCAGCCGCAGGAATGCCTCCGGCAGGATTGACGTATACATGGACTCCTCCTACTTGTTTTGCTCCAACTTTAACGACAGCTTCATCCACTTCAAATTCAATAACGATCAACTGGACGGCTCCTACTCCGGTTCCTGCAAGTTATGATGTGTATTACAGTACGTCTAATATTGCGCCAACCAGTACTACAGCTCCAATGCCAGCCAATATTAACGGGACATCGGCAACGATTAATTCATTAACGCCGGCAACCGTGTATTATTTTTGGGTAAGATCCAATTGCGGAGCAGGAAATATGAGTGAGTGGACTCCGGCTCCCTTATATATTGCAACGCATTGTCAACCTCCGGCAGTAATGACAACGACAGGAGCTACAGTGTGTCCTAATAATGCGGCAACTCTATCTGCTACAGCAGATGCAGGTGCTTATATAAACTGGTATGATTCGGCTACGGGAGGAAATCTTCTTGCAACAGGGAATAGTTATGCAACACCGGCTCTCAGCACTACTACGAACTATTGGGTGGCAGCTTCAAATCTGGGAACTACAAAAAATGTCGGTCCGACAACACCGGAAAGTTTGGGGGCCAACAGTAATGCTAGTAGTGCCTGGGATTTGTTATTTACAGTAAATACACCTTTAACATTAAAAACAGTGGATGTATTTTCAGGAACGGCAAACCAATCCGGAACGATAGAAATTCTTGATGCGTCATCCGGAGCACCTATGGGTATAGTGCCTTTTGTAACGGCGGGTACAGGAAATTCAACACCGCAGACTATAACCTTAAATGTATTTTTACCACCGGGTAATTATGCAATGAGAAGAACAGGAAGTGCGAGTCTGTTCAGAAATTCAGCGGGGGCTGTTTTCCCATATACTACACCTGAATTGATAATCACTGGAACTACTTTTGCGACTTATCCTGCTTATTATTTCTATTTCTATAATTTAAGCTTCATTAGTGGTTGCGGTGAATCCACACGTCAACAGGTAACAGCTACAGTAGATGCTAATTGCTTAGGAACTTCTGAGGTGAATGGAAAAGAGAAAATGAAGGTATATCCGAATCCATTCAAGGATGTGGTGACTATTACAAATATTGAGAAAGTGAAATCTATTCATGTGATGGATGTGTCTGGAAGATTAGTGAAAACAATTGATCGGGTTTCTTCCAAGGAAATTAATTTAGGAGACCTGAAATCAGGATTATATATCCTTAATGTATTAATGATGGATGGAAATACTATTAATATTAAAGCAATTAAACAGTAAATTTTAAATCTTAAAACGTAAAAGGGTGGCTAAGGCTGCCCTTTTTTATTGATTGTAATTAAAATTAATTGGCTTTCAGTGTTTTGTTAATTTTTATTTAAAATGTTTAATGTGGTTTATGAATTAAATATAAAGCATTTTATTTTGAATTATTTTTAATGTTTATTGTTTATATTAGTATTGAATATTGAATTTTTGATTTTATAATTATTGTTTTGTGTGTAAAATTTTAATTTTATTGAATATTTGTAAATTTTATATCTTGGCTGCAAACTTTATTTATGAAACATGTTTACAATTTTTTTTCTGTGAATAGAAGCAGAAATTATTTAAAGAAAGCAGCCCTTGGTTTAGCTCTTTTATTATCAGGATATAATACCGCAGATGCACAAGTGAGTACCTATGGATTTTCTCAGTCATCAGGTACATATACTCCGATTACCGGAGGGGCTGTTCTGGGAATAGCAACAGACAATACTGGTTCAACCAATTTAAACAGTGATGTCTATCCTTTGACTTTGCCTTTTAATTTTGTTTTTAACGGAACTTCTTATGATGCTTTGCAGGTATCAAGTAATGGGTATGTTACTTTTGGGACTACAGTTCCGGGGGGTAGCATTACTTCACCTATTTTAGGAGGTTTGGCTTATGAAGGAGCGATTTCAGTATTTGGAAGGGACATAAGCAGTGTATATAATATAAACGGTGTTACAGGGGACATAACTTTGGAAACCGTGGGAACAGCTCCTAATAGGGAGGTTGTTATTCAGTGGAAAGATTTCAGACCCAATGGAGGTGTATCATTAGCTACTGTATATACCTTCTCGTTTCAGCTTCGCCTAAAAGAGACCTCAAATATTATAGAAATGGTATATAGCAGTGGTTCTTATCTGGCTGGAAGTACTGCACTTTCGGGAACCGCTCAGATAGGGTTAAGAGGAACTACTAATACAGATTTTAATACAAGACTTAATACGGCAACGGTAGAATTTATAAATTCCATTCAAGGGACGGCAAATAGTAGTGCGCAGGCATTTAATACATCGGTTGCAGTTCCTGGTATGCCGACGTCCGGGTTAACGTACATTTGGACGCCTCCAACTTGTTATGTTCCTTCAGGATTAACGGGTGGAGTAACTACAGCCAATACAGCTGCGCTTTCCTGGAATGCATCTGTTTCTTCTCCCGGTGGATATGATATCTATTACAGTACCAGCAATACAGCACCTACAGCTTCTACAACGCCAATGGTACAAAATGTACCGGGAACTTCGGCTATAATAAATTCATTGACTCCTTCTTCAGTATATTATGTTTGGGTAAGAGCGAATTGTGGAGGAGGAAATACAAGTGTATGGTCGCTTCAGCCTATACAGATTATCACACAATGTGCTCCACCGACAGTTACTTCAACTAACGGAGCTACAGGCTGTAATGGTACGGCGGTTACATTGTCTGCAGTAGTTGATCCGGGAGTTACGCCAATATGGTATGATGCTAACACGGGAGGAAATGAACTAGGAACAGGTAATTCTTATACTACACCTCCTCTTACTGCGACAACAAATTACTGGGTTTCTGCAGCATCTATAGGAGCGGATGCTTATATTGGTAAAACTGCACCAACTTCAGCAACCGGAGGAACGGAGTTTGGGGATTATGGATTATTGTTCGATGCATATTCTCCAATGATCATCAAAGAAGTGGATATATATCCTATGGGAAGCAATGCAACAGGAACTGTGGTGATTAATCTAAAAGATGCAGCCGGAAATATTCTGCAGTCTAAAACCGTAAATGTTAACGTAAGCGCAGCAGGAACATTAAATACGATCGATCTTAATTTCAGAGTTCCATTAGCAGGAATGAACTACAAACTTGTTGTGGAAGCGGTAAATGGGATAGACGGTATGAGAAGGGAAATAAGTACCGGGTATACATATCCGTACCTTTTGGCGGGTGTCTGCAATATCAAAGCGAGCTTGTCTTATGGAGCGTCAAGTGCTACCTTCTACAACTTTTTCTACAATTGGAAAATTGCTTCAATATGTGAGTCGGAGAGAACAATGGTAACAGCAACAATGGATTCTAATTGCTTAGGGATATTGGAGATCAACGGAAAAGAAACAATAAAAATATATCCGAACCCATTCTCGGAAACAATTCATATCAATAAACCTGAACTGGTGAGATCAGTAAAGGTTACAGATGTTTCCGGAAGAATGATCAGCAGTATCAATCAGGTCCAATCAGAATTGAGGTTAAATGATCTTCCGAAAGGATTGTATATTTTACATCTTGATATGAAGGATGGTTCTCAGCAATCAATTAAAATGATCAAACAATAACAATTTAAATTGATCGTTATTGAATATGTCATTCTGGATGTAACAACACGAAAGAAAGACAAGAGTGTAAAATAAGGCTTACTTAGATTAGTAATTAAGGTCAGAGTTTATCTCTGGCTTTTTTTATTGCTTAAAAATCAGATTTTGCACATTCTGAAAAAATGTCTAACTTCGTCCCATACTTTAGGGGTGTCTGTTTATGCAGACTGAGACTTTACCCTTTGAACCTGATCCGGATCATACCGGCGTAGGGAAAAGTAGATGACTTTTGCTGTGCTTTCTTTGCGCAATAATAGCCATTCCTAAAGTGTATATAAAAAATTTAGGAATGGAACTCACAATCAACCACACAACAAAAATTTTTGATATTCTTCCCGAAAATCTGGAAGCATTAATCGCTATGGAAATACCCGGAAAGAAAAAAGGGATCGCCGTAGCGCTCAACAACCGTATCGTTCCCCAAACCGATTGGGTAAAAACATTTCTCAAAGATCAGGATTCTATATTAATCATTACCGCTACTCAGGGCGGATAAATCTCATACTTAATACCAAACTCATGGCTCATTCAATCACATGTTCGCCCTTTCCGAACTCAAAAAAAATTTACGTTGAAGGGAAAATGCATCCCATCAATGTCGCAATGCGTGAAATACAGCTTAGCCCGACTAAGCTTAGCAATGGAAAGCTGGAACATAATCCACCGGTTACGGTTTATGATACTTCCGGTCCGTATACCGATGAAAATGCAACAATTGATATTTTAAAAGGGCTTCCAAGAATCCGGGAACAATGGATTCTGGACCGAAAAGATGTGGATGTTCTGGATGGTATTTCTTCAGAATACGGAAAAGCCCGATTAGCTGATCCGAAACTGGATGAACTTCGGTTTTCTTACGATCATAAGCCAAAAATTGCAAAAGAAGGAAAAGAGATCACTCAGCTTTATTACGCAAAACAGGGAATCATCACACCCGAAATGGAATATGTGGCGATCAGAGAAAATCAGCGTATAGAACAGCTTGATTCTATTTCAAAAGATATGGCGTTTCAGCATGCAGGAAACAGCTTTGGTGCCAATACTCCAAAAAGTAAAATCACCCCTGAATTTGTACGAGATGAAATTGCTGCAGGAAGAGCAATTATTCCGAATAATATCAATCATCCTGAAAGTGAACCTATGATCATAGGTAGAAACTTTCTAGTAAAGATCAATGCCAATATCGGGAACAGTGCGGTTTCATCAAGCATTGAAGAAGAAGTGGAAAAAGCGGTTTGGGCTTGTCGATGGGGAGCTGATACCATTATGGATCTTTCAACAGGAAAAAATATTCATGAAACTAGGGAATGGATCATCAGAAATAGTCCGGTTCCTATCGGGACGGTTCCTATTTATCAAGCGTTGGAAAAAGTGAAAGGTGTTCCTGAAGACCTTACTTGGGAAATTTTCAAAGATACTCTTATTGAGCAGGCAGAACAGGGAGTTTCATATTTTACCATTCATGCAGGTGTTTTGTTGAGGTATATTCACTTAACAGCGAACAGAGTGACGGGAATTGTTTCACGGGGAGGTTCCATCATGGCTAAATGGTGTCTTTTCCATCATAAGGAAAACTTTTTATATACCCATTTTGAAGAGATCTGTGAGATCATGAAAAAATATGATGTTGCATTTTCTCTTGGTGATGGTCTTCGACCGGGATCTATTGCGGATGCGAATGATGCAGCGCAGTTTGCAGAATTGGAAACATTGGGAGAACTTACGAAAATTGCCTGGAAGCATAATGTACAGGTGATGATTGAAGGTCCTGGTCATGTTCCGATGCACATGATCAAGGAAAATATGGATAAGCAGTTGAAAGAATGTCATGAAGCACCATTTTACACTTTAGGTCCATTAACTACAGATATTGCTCCGGGGTATGATCATATTACTTCAGGAATCGGAGCGGCAATGATCGGTTGGTTTGGATGCGCAATGCTTTGCTATGTAACACCCAAGGAACATTTGGGACTTCCGAATAAAAAAGATGTAAAAGACGGGGTGATCACCTATAAACTGGCTGCGCATGCTGCGGATTTAGCAAAAGGACATCCCGGAGCACAATATAGAGATAATGCTTTGAGTAAAGCCAGATTTGAATTCAGATGGGAAGATCAGTTCAATCTTTCCTTAGATCCGGATACGGCAAGAGCATATCATGATGAAACACTTCCTGCAGAGGGTGCAAAGATCGCTCATTTCTGTTCGATGTGCGGACCGAAATTTTGCTCCATGAAAATCACTCAGGAGATCCGTGAATCCGCAGAAAAAGGAATGCTGGATAAATCACAGGAATTTATTGAAAAAGGAAAAGAAATCTATATATGATCATTGTCATCACGCCTGAAAACATCATTGCCAATGAAGCTGAAGTTATTAACGAATTGTTTCAGGAAGGATTGGATCTTCTTCACATCAGAAAACCTTTCATCACTAATGAAGAATTGAAACTTTTTTTGGCTCAGATCAAATCATCTTATCATTCTCAATTGGTATTGCATAGTCATTATGAATTGGGAAAGGAATACGGGATTTCAAAGTTTCATATCAGGGAAAAAGACAGGATGAAAGGATTAGCAAATGAGTTTAACGGTCGGATTCTCTCAACTTCTGTTCATGATATTATGGAGTATAATGAGTTAGGAAAAGAATGGGAATATGCCTTTATAAGTCCGGTATTTCCAAGTATTTCCAAAAGAGGATATGGTGAAGACACAACGATTTTAGAAGAAATTAAACATCGTAACAACCCGGATGTGAAGTTGGTGGCTTTGGGAGGAATTCATGAAAATAATATTCATAAAGTTCTGGAAAGTGAAGTGGATGGGGTGGTTTTATTAGGAGCGATTTGGGAAAGTGAAGAATCATTAAAAATTTTTAAAAAATGCAGACAGATCGCCCTTTCGTCATGAGTGTTGCGGGATATGATCCCAGTGGAGGAGCCGGTGTATTGGCAGATATCAAAACATTTGAACAATTGAATGTCCAGGGATTGGCTGTTTGTACATCAATTACGATTCAGACGGATACTCATTGTTTGAGCTTGAAATGGCAAAATTTAGATGAAGTTTTATCGGCAATTGATGTGTTAATGAAAAAATGTCAGGTTGACGTCGTTAAAATCGGAGTGGTGAAAGATGCGGAATTTTTAACTCAGATCATAACAAAAATTAAAACAAATAATAATGCCGTAAAAATCATTTGGGACCCGGTTTTGAAAAGTACTTCTGAATTTTCCTTTTTTGATTTAAGTACGATTTCACATTTAAAAAATG
This sequence comes from Bacteroidota bacterium, assembly GCA_023426625.1. Taxonomy (GTDB): domain Bacteria; phylum Bacteroidota; class Bacteroidia; order Flavobacteriales; family Weeksellaceae; genus Chryseobacterium. The sequence goes on along the minus strand of JAFAAJ010000239.1, from coordinate 2,479 downwards.
TTCTCAGTGAAATTGATTTAATCACTCCAAACTATAATGAATACAAAGCTTTACAAGAAGTGTGCTTCTTTGAAAATTCCTGTCCGGTCTTAATAAAAGGAGGACATCGTCAGGATAAATTTGGAACGGATGTTTTAATTGAAAACAGAAATGAAATCTCAATTGAACCATACGATACAACTTCTGTTTTTTATCCAAAACATGGTTCAGGTTGTGTGCTTTCTTCTGCTATTGCAAGTTGGCTTGCGAAAGGTGAAAACTTAGAATCGGCCTGTAGAAAGGGAAAATCATATATCGAACAATTTTTAAAAAGCAATCCTTCTTTATTAGGATTTCACTCGAATTAACAATGGAAACATTACAATACATCTCACAGGGAAATACAAAGCAGGAACAGGAATTCAACATCCGAAAAGTATTGGATCATGGCGTAAAATGGGTGCAGGTTCGTTGGAAAAATGCTCCGGAAAAAGAACTGATTGAGCTCTGTGAAATCTCAAAAAGCCTTTGTTCAGAATATAATGCGGTTTGCATTATTAATGATCATGTACAATTGGCAAAACATATTGATGCGGATGGGGTACACTTGGGTTTAAAAGATCAATCCATAGAAATTGCCAGACATATATTGGGTGAAAATAGAATAATCGGCGGAACGGCCAATACGCTTTCAGATGTTGTGCAAAGAATTGATGAATCGTGCGAATATATCGGTTTAGGACCTTTAAGATTTACTTCCACCAAAGAAAAATTAAGCCCGATTTTAGGATTTGAAGGCTATCAGAAGATCATAGAACGTTTAAAAGAAAGATCAATAGAAATTCCAAAAATATTTGCCATTGGCGGAGTAACTCTGGAAGATATAGAAATTTTACAGCAAACCGGAATTTATGGAGTAGCCGTTTCGGGACAGCTGACTTCGCAACCTTCCATCATCAAAGAATTTAAAAAAGTATTAAAATGAAAAATCAACAATTAATAATAGCAGACAGGGTTTTCGATTCCAGATTGTTCTTAGGAACAGGAAAATTCGGAAGTCTTACAGAAATGACGGAATCCATCATCGCCTCGGAAACCAATATGGTAACTATGGCTTTGAAAAGAATTGATTCCCACTCTTCGGAAGATGATCTGCTTTCAGCATTAAAACCGGTAAAGACTCACCTTTTACCGAATACCTCAGGAGCAAGAACGGCAAAGGAAGCTGTATTGGCGGCACAACTGGCAAGAGAAGCTTTGGAAACCAATTGGGTGAAACTGGAAATACATCCTGATCCTAAATATTTATTGCCTGATCCTATAGAAACGCTTTATGCAACGGAAGAATTGGCAAAATTGGGATTTGTGGTCATGCCTTACATTCATGCCGATCCTGTTTTGTGTAAACGTCTGGAAGATGCCGGAACGGCAGTTGTGATGCCGTTAGGAGCTCCGATTGGAACAAATAAGGGATTGAAGACGCTGGATTTTTTAGAAATTATCATAAACCAGAGCAATGTTCCTGTAGTGGTAGATGCCGGAATTGGCGCTCCTTCTGATGCGGCAAAGGCGATGGAAATGGGAGCAGACGCCGTTTTGGTGAACACAGCAATTGCGGTTGCGAAAAATCCGGTAAACATGGCGATGGCTTTTAAAGAAGGTGTTATTGCCGGAAGAAGAGCTTTTGAGTCGGGATTGGGAGCTGTTTTGCAACATGCCGAAGCTTCAAGTCCATTGACGTCTTTTTTATTTGAGTAAAACTAAAAGCGAGATTAGATTCTCAATACAAAGCTCGTAGGTTTTTAAAACCTTTGAGGTTTAGAAATAACACACATTGATTTAATAATTTAAAAAGAAAGGATGAGAAGCTTTAAAGACTTTTTTGAACGTTATGAATGGAACACAATAAAGCAAAAGCTTGAAAAAGTAACTTTATCTGATGTGGAAAGCAGTTTGTCAAAAACAAATAAGACAATAGATGACTTTCTCAATCTGCTTTCTCCTGCAGCGGCTCAAAAATTGGAATTAATGGCAAATATGACACGTTCTATCACGCAGAAACGTTTCGGGAAAACCATTCAGCTCTATGCTCCCTTGTATCTCAGTAATGAATGTCAGAATATTTGTACCTATTGCGGTTTCAGTTTAGATAATAAAATTAAACGTAAAACGCTTTCCGATACGGAACTAATGATTGAAGCCAGTGTGTTGAAATCTATGGGAGTCAATCATGTATTGCTGGTAAGTGGTGAAGCTAATAAAACCGTAGGAATTTCGTATTTTTTGAATGTTATTCGCTTATTAAAGCCTCATTTTGCTCATATTTCCATAGAAGTTCAGCCATTGACTGAAGAAGAATATGTACAGCTTCAGTGTGCGGGTGTTCATTCTGTTTTGGTGTATCAGGAAACTTATCATCAGGAAGTCTATAAAGAATATCATCCTAAAGGAAAAAAATCTAATTTTCATTTTCGTCTGGAAACTCCCGACAGGATAGGAA
>JAFAAJ010000203.1 GCA_023426625.1 Bacteroidota bacterium | reverse complement strand
CGGAACTTTTTTATTCAGAAATTCGCACTCCGTCATTCTGCCTCCGTTATTCTGTTATTCTGAGCGCAGCGAAGAATCTATCATTTACTTTTCTTTTCACTTTAAGTTTTTTTGCAGGTTAAGATTCTTTCGCTTCGTTGAGATTTTTCACTTCGTTCAGAATGACGGGTGTAGAAGCCATATTTTGGATCAGAAATCTCATGATTCGGAAAATAAATTCTTATTTTTGCCTTGATTACATGAAAGATTACTATTATTTTCTAGGAATTGCTCAGGATGCTTCGGAAGAAGACATCAAAAAAGCTTATAGAAAGCTTTCCCTGAAATATCATCCCGATAAAAACGAAAATGATGATTTTTTCGCCGACCGTTTCCGTGAAATCCAGGAAGCGTATGAAACACTGAGCGATCCTTCCAAAAGACGCACATACGATCAGAATTTAGAAAATCATCACAAAAGTTTCAGGTATAATGTTCCGCCTTCTATCAAAACGTTCACAGCGAATAAAATTCATGCTAAGAAAGGTGAGGAGATCATCATCAACTGGCAAACGAACAATGCAGACATTGTAAAAGTTCTTCCCTTCGGTCTGGAAAAGCCTTATGGTGAAAGAGTTTTTAAAATTACGGAATTTAAAGATGGTAAATTTCAGTTGCTTCTTCATGCGACCAATTCACAATTGCATAAAACAGTAGTGAAGGGAATCACGATAACTGAAGTTTTTGAAAATGATGGGGAGAAATTCAGGAATGATGTGGAAGATTTGTTTAAATCAAAGCCCAGAACGGTAATCAATCCGAAAGGTCAGCCAAAAATCATGAGAATATTGATGGCTGTACTATTATTAATAGCAGCAATTTATTTTTTGGTTAAAAGTTTCAGCTGATTAGGCCAATTTCTTTCTTCCAGGACATTTTTTGCATCTTTTTCCCTTCTTGAATTTCTTACAGCAAGACTTTTTTCCACAATATATATCCTCGTTAGTGTATGAAAATACAGGAGTTAAAGGCGGTACTTTAAATGGAGTAATCATATTCATGATGCAAATATATTAATTTAGAATAAATATAATTAATAAAATTTCAAAAAATATATCAAACCTGATAATCAACAGGATTACTCTTTTTATAAGGTCAATTCAAAGTGGAAGACCGGGGATGATGTATTACCGGAAAGTATTTTAAATGGACAATGTTGCATACTGATACTCAAAATTTTTCTGTTTTTAAGACTGATTTTTCCCTTGTTGTGCAATCCCCTAAAAAATTGTAATTTTACGAATCTTTTTTACAAACAAAATCTAATATAAAAAATGAATACAGAACAGTTTGTGAACCGTCACATTTCCTTAAATGAAGCCGATAAACAGGCTATGTTGGAAAAAATTGGCGTTTCAAGTATTGAAGAGTTAATTTCTCAAACCATCCCATCTTCTATCCGTTTAGAAAAAGACCTTAACATCTCCGAGCCTCTTTCAGAATATCAGATGCTTAACCGTTCGAAAGAATTGGCATCCAAGAATACTGAATTTACGAGCTATATAGGTTTTGGGTATTACAATACACTTTTACCATCGGCGATCCAGAGAAACATCTTTGAAAATCCTAGCTGGTATACGGCATACACTCCTTATCAGGCAGAAATTGCACAGGGAAGATTAGAAGCTCTTCTTAATTTCCAGACTGTTGTATGTGATCTTACAGGTTTTGGACTGGCAAACGCTTCTTTATTGGATGAATCTACTGCTGCTGCGGAAGCAATGCATATGTTCTTCAATAACAGATCGAAAGACCAGAAAAAATCAAATGCCAATAAATTCTTTGTTTCCGACCTTGTTTTACCTCAGACTGTATCAGTTTTAAAAACTAAAGCAGAAGGACTGGAAATAGAGATCGTTGTAGGGGACCACAAAACACATGAGTTTGACAGCTCTTATTACGGAGTTTTATTACAATATCCAGGTAAAAACGGTATCGTTCTGGATTACACAGAAAATATCGTAGAATATAAGAAACTCGATCTGCAGGTTGTTGTAGCTTGTGATCCGATGGCTTTGGTGAAACTGAAATCACCGGCTTCTATGGGAGCTGACTGTGCGGTAGGGACAACACAGAGATTTGGTATTCCGATGGGATACGGTGGACCTCACGCAGCATTTTTTGCTTGTAGAGAAGATTATAAAAGAGATATTCCGGGAAGAATCATCGGGGTTTCTCAGGATATGTACGGAAGACGTGCATTGAGAATGGCTTTACAGACGAGAGAGCAGCACATCAAGAGAGAAAAAGCAACTTCCAATATCTGTACAGCTCAGGTTCTTTTGGCGGTAATGGCAGGAATGTACGCTGTTTATCATGGTCCAAAAGGATTGAATCATATTGCAGACCAGATCCACTTTAAAGCAAACGCTTTACATAACGGTCTTAAAGCTTTAGGATATAATACGGTTGAAGAACCTATCTTTGATACGGTAAAAATCTTAATGAGCGAGGATGAAAAGGGAAGACTGATGAGAATGATGAGAGATCATAAAATCAATCTGAACTATTTCACAGAAGGAGTTGTAAGTGTTGCGATCAATGAAAGTACTACGCTTGAAAAGCTGAACTATCTGATGACTTCTTTTGCACAGTTCAAAGATAAGCAGGCTTTCAAATTAGAAATCAAAGAAGGATACAGTATTCCTGCGGACATCTTGAGAAAAGATGAGATCCTTACGGAAGAAGTATTCAACAAATATCATACGGAAACAGAACTGATGCGTTACATCAAGCGTCTGGAAAGAAAGGACTTATCATTGACGCATTCAATGATCTCTTTGGGTTCTTGTACGATGAAGCTTAACGCAGCGACTCAGATGTTACCGCTTTCATGGGATAACTGGGGAAGCGTTCACCCGTTCGTGCCGGTAGATCAGGCGCAAGGATATCAGGAAATGATCGCCGAACTGGAAAAAGATTTAGCAGAGATCACAGGTTTTGCAGGAACTTCTTTACAACCGAACTCCGGAGCACAGGGAGAATATGCCGGATTGATGGTGATCAGAGAATATCAC
>JAFAAJ010000221.1 GCA_023426625.1 Bacteroidota bacterium | reverse complement strand
TATCCAGAGCATTGGACTGGCTTATCGGGGAAATGGCTAGCTTAACTTCAACGGCTTCATTTTCATCAGTATCAAAATCGAAATACATTTTCAGGTTTTTACCTGCAATTTCAGGGAAGTTTTTCGTCTGATCGAATTTTCTCCAGAATCCTCTGTATATCTGTTTTTCGTCATAGTTTTTCTGACCGTAGGATTTAAATGGTTTTGAAAACTTCATTGCAAAATACACTGTTCTTGTCCTTGCCCAGCCGTTAGTTTGTCGATAACCGGTAATGGTATTGTTGTTTTCAACACGAACGTAGGTCCATACATTTTTGCCGTCATAATTGTATATTCCCGCCATCAGATCTAGAATAATATGTGCCTGCTCGGATTTTGGAAAAGTATAGCGGTGAACTCCCACTCTTGTTGTAGCGGTAAGTTCTGCTGTAATATGATGATTATCCAGTTTTACTTTATAATATCCCGCTTCTGCAGTTTCGTTTTGATGAGAGTATCTGCTTCTGTAGCCACGTTCCGGATGAGAAGCGGTTCCGGGATTTAACTGGAGTTCTCCCACTGTAGGCATGACTAAAAAATCTCCCAGATCAGAATGTCCTGTTCCGCTGAAATGGGTAGAACTGAAACCTACGATTGTTTTGTCTTCATAGCGGTATCCTGCACAGTATTTGTACACTTCTCCATTGTACTTTCCATTGAGTTCATAGGAAATGGTGTCTGTTTCCGGGCTTAATTGTACCGCTCCGAAAGGAACAGTAGCTCCGGGATAAGTGTGTCCCATTTTCTCAGTTCCTATCAAAGGATTTACATATTGAATAAGTTTTTCAAAATGTTGGGCATTATAATGAGTGTTTAAAAGAAACAGGAAAAGAAAAGTGAGGATTCCCGGATTTTTCATGAATGATTGATTTAAAAGATAAAATTAATTAAAATTCCAAGAATAATTATTTATGACATTATTTCTCATAGTATTTTAAATGCAGTCCGTCTAATATTTATTATTTTTAAGAAAAATTAAAACGTATGAATCTATACACACAGCCGATGTTGCGTGAAGACGCACTGAAGGACAAAGTAGCTATTGTAACCGGTGGCGGAAGTGGTCTTGGAAAAGCAATGACCAGATATTTTCTTCAGTTGGGTGCAAAAGTGGTGATCACCTCCAGAAACCTTGAGAAACTACAGGGTACAGCCAAAGAACTGGAAGAAGAAACAGACGGAAAGGTATTTTGTGTAGCATGTGATGTGAGAAATTGGGATGAGGTGGAAGCTATGAAAGAAGCAACGTTGAAAGAATTTGGAAAGATTGATATTTTGCTGAATAATGCAGCCGGAAATTTTATCTCACCTACCGAAAGATTGACGCATTCCGCTTTTGACTCTATTTTGGATATTGTTTTAAAAGGAACTAAAAACTGTACATTATCCATTGGAAAACACTGGATCGAATCAAAGACACCAGGAACCGTATTAAATATCGTTACAACCTATTCATGGACAGGATCTGCTTATGTTGTTCCTTCTGCCTGTGCGAAAGCGGGAGTTTTGGCAATGACCAGGTCTTTAGCCGTTGAATGGGCGAAATATGGGATCCGTTTCAATGCTATTGCGCCTGGACCTTTCCCTACAAAAGGCGCATGGGACAGGCTTTTACCAGGAAATCTTCAGGAAAAATTCGATATGAGGAAGAAAGTTCCGTTGAGAAGAGTGGGGGAACATCAGGAGTTGGCCAACCTGGCTGCTTATCTCGTGTCAGATTATTCAGCGTATATGAATGGTGAAGTAGTAACGATTGATGGTGGTGAATGGCTTCAGGGAGCAGGAGAATTCAATATGCTGGAAGATATTCCGCAAGAAATGTGGGATATGCTTGAGGCGATGATTAAAGCTAAAAAATCAAATTAAAAGAATTTAACATAATAATTATAATGGAAAGCTTCTCTCACAAGGGAAGTTTTTTATTTTTGTTTAATATTTTAAAATGGTAGATATGAATTTTAGACTTTCATGGATGTTTCTAATGTTTTTTACATTGGGTTTTTCACAGGATCTTAAAGTGATGAGTTTTAATATCAGACTTCAACTGGCTTCTGATAAAGAAAATGCATGGACAGAAAGAAAGCCGGAGGCTTTGGCATTGCTGAATTATTATCATCCTGATTTCTTCGGAGTACAGGAAGCGCTTCCGGAACAGATGAAAGATATAAAGAATGGCTTGGTAAACTACGATTATGTAGGAGTGGGAAGAGATGACGGTAAAGAAAAGGGAGAATTTTCCGCTATATTTTATGATAAAAACAGGCTTCAAGCGTTGAAATCCGGAACATTCTGGCTTTCCGAAACTCCTGAAAAACCATCTAAAGGATGGGATGCGGCTTACAACAGAGTTTGCAGCTATGCGGTTTTTAAAGATAAAAAGTCTAAAAAAGAATTTCTTGCCTTAAATCTGCATTTTGACCATGTAGGAAATGTTGCAAGAGTACAATCTGCAGATCTGATCTTGAAGAAAATCAAAGAATTGAATCCTGGAAATTTGCCGATAATTTTAAGTGGAGATTTTAATCTGACAGAAGATACGGAACCTATCAAAATTATTTCCAAGAACCTGAATGATAGTTTTTATCATTCAGAAACACCGCATTACGGTCCGGTGGGAACATTTACGGCTTTCAACATTAACGAAATTCCAAAGGACAGAATAGATTATATTTTTGTAAAGGGCTTTAAAGTGAAATCACACAGGCATATTAATGACAGAAGGGAAAATCTGCTTTATCCTTCAGATCATTTTCCGGTATTGGTGGAACTGAAATTTGATAAATAAAATCAAAAATTCCTGATAGCTGGATTTTTAATTATAATGATAAAAAAGCGATAGATTATTATCTTTTTTGCCGCTTTTTTTATTAGCTTCGTTACTTATCCTAAAAATTATTTAATGAAAAGATGGATTGTTGGCATTTTGCTGATGGCGGCATGTAATGTCTCTGCACAGGAGTTGTATATGCCGAGAAATATTAAAAAAGCATACGAAAATGGGACTCGTGATATTTCAGGAGCACCCGGTAAAAAATATTGGCAGAATAAAGGAGTTTATAATGTAGAAGTAAAAGTAGATGCTAATACAAAAGTAGTTTCGGGGAAAGAAACAATTGTTTACATTAATAATAGTCCGGATGATCTGGATGCTCTGGTTATAAGGTTTGTTAACAATCTGCATAAACCTCAGTCTCCAAGATCTGGCTATGTTTCCAAAGATTTTCTGTCATCAGGTTTGCGGATCAAATCATTCGTGGTGAATGGTGAAAAGTACAACGTTAACACTGAAGATTGGGAAACAGTAGAAAAAATAAAATTAAATTCAGTCTTAAAATCCAAAACAAAAGCTGAAGTTAAGATAGAGTGGGATTATCCCTTATCTGTACAGAGCGGAAGAGAAGGACAGATAGATCCTGAAACGTTTTATGTAGCCTATTCTTTCCCAAGAATTTCGGTGTATGATGATTATAATGGATGGGATATGCTTCCGCATTCAGACAGACAGGAGTTTTATAATGATTTTAATGATTACACTTTTGCCATCACAGCCCCAAAAAATTATGTAGTCTGGGCAACCGGTGATTTTCTTAATCCCGAAGCTGTTCTTCAGTCTGAATATTTGAAGCGGTATAAATCTTCTTTAAGAAGTGATAAAATTATTCATATTGCCAGTGAACAGGAAATGAGGTCCGGAAAAGTGACCAAACAAAATAAATGGAATGTCTGGAAATTCAAAGCAAGTCATATTACAGATTTTTGTTTTGCCTTAAGCAATCATTATGTTTGGGATGCATCAAGTGTTCAGCTGAAAACAAAAAGAGTTAACGTTCATGCAGGCTATAAAACGGGAGCAAAAGATTTTGAACATTATGTAGAATGGATGCGCTACAATCTGGATTGGTTCTCAAAAAACTGGCCCGGAGTAGAATATCCTTATAATGTTATGACAGCCATTCAGGGATATGCCGATATGGAATATCCAATGATGATCAATGATACCAGTATTCCGGACGATTTTCAGGATGCGAGATTAACGGCGGATCATGAAATTGCCCATACTTATTTTCCTTTTTACATGGGAATCAACGAGACCCGTTATGCTTTCATGGATGAAGGTTGGGCTACAACATTGGAATATCTGATCGGAATTGATGAAAACGGACAGGAAGCTGCTAAAAAATTCTACCAGAATTTCAGGGTGAAAAGATGGATCAGTGATCCTTCTGCAGAGCAGGACCAGCCGATCATCACCATGAGTACACAAGTAAGCGGAGTAGGGTATGGAAATAATTCCTATGTGAAATCTTCACTGGCTTATTTGGCATTGAAGGATTATTTAGGAGATGAATTATTCAGGAAAGCATTACATCATTATATGGATAACTGGAACGGTAAACATCCGATTCCGTGGGATTTTTTCTATTCCATGAATACAGGTTCCGGAAAAAATCTGAATTGGTTTTGGAACAATTGGTTCTATACCAATCATTATATTGACCTGAAAGTGGATGAAGTTTCTCAGTTGAATGATCTGCTTACTATTAATGTTGACAATGAAGGTGGTTTTGCAATACCTTTTGATGTGCTCATCAATTATGAAGACGGAAGTTCGGAGAAACTTCATTTTTCACCTTCGATATGGGAAAAAGACCAAAAGCGGGTTGCTTTAGCGGTTCCTATTAAAAAGAAAGTAAAATCGGTAAATTTAGATGGTGGTATTTTCATGGATTATACGCCGGAAGATAACTCAAAGAACTTATAGATATTAAAGAGGCTGTCTCAAAAGTACCCCCTCTCTCGGACTCCTGTCTGACAACTTTTGTCATTTAGCAGATTCTCAGAGCATTAATTTACCTTTTGAGACAGCCTCTTTTTTATTGTTACTCTGTAAAAAAACAAACCCTGAATTTTTATTCAGGGTAAGTCTTGTAATATTGAGAAGGTTGATTTTAATAAATTCTTAAGCCTGATCTGGCTCCTGTACTGGCTACAACAGATTGCATTCTTGTTTTTTGACCTGCAGAGAACATAAACATTGCTGCATCATCCACATAATCCATATAGTTCATGAACATGACAGATCTTTGAACTCCTCCACAAGTGTTATATAATGGATAGCTCGGTTTTCCATAATTAGCCGTTGTTTGGGTTGGTGTATCTGCAACCTGATCGTTACCGCAACTTGCATCGCCCCAGATATGTCTTAGGTTTAGGTAGTGTCCTACTTCGTGAGTTGCTGTTCTTCCTAAATTAAATGGAGCTGAGGCACCTGTTTTTCCAAAGAATGGAGCTGCAATTACTACTCCGTCATTCCATAATCCTGAAGATTCAGGGAATGTTGCGTATCCAAGAATTGTTCTTCCCTGGCTTGTCATTTTTCCTACTACCCATAAATTCAAATAATTAGCGGGATTAGTAGCGGCAATACCTCCTTTAGTCGCTTTTTTCATGTCATCATTGGTTGACCAGCTTTTTTTAGAAGTAGATTTTCTTACCACATTTATCAATCTGAATTTGATCTTCGTGTCTCCTGCACTTACTGTTTGAAATTCGGAAGGGATTTTGTTGATGTCGCTATTGGTAGCGGTGAAATCATTGTTCAATACTTCTATTTGTTCAGCAATTCTCGCGTCAGATACATTTTCAGCAGCGGTGTTATATAATACATTCACCACCACCGGAATTTCTACTGTACCATCGGCTAAAACTCTTCCCAGTTTTATGTCGTTGACAAACTTTTCTGTTTGAGCTTCTAAAGTTGCGAATCTTTGCCTTAGCTCCGCGCTGTTTTTAAGAGCCTCCTGTCGGATATGTTCGGAAGCACATCCTCTTGCTGCTATTTGACTGTTTTCTACACCTGCGGTTGCGGAATTTTCAGTTTGTGAAAGATTGTCGCTGTTACAAGCGGACATGAAGCTTAGCATTAGAGCTCCAAATAATAATTTTTTCATAGGTTGGTATTTTGTAAATCTTCAAGAAGTGAAATTATATTATTTGGAATTAATGTGCAATAGGTTTTTTTAACTTTTATTGTTGAATTGATAATTTTTATTAAAAATTATTATGTAACCTACTGTATTTATTTTTAATTTTTGAAATTTTGATAATTTTAATTATGAATTGAATATTTTAAATATTTTAATTCTTATGTGTAATAAAATTTTACGCTGATTTGATATTGGTGTAAAAATTTATTTATAAGTTGTTTGTAGATTGTCTTATTTATCTAATTGGCAAAACCGTTTTTAATGGCGAAAACAGCAAGTCCGACACGGGTTTTTAAGTCTAGTTTTTCGCAAAGCTGGTCCCTGTAACTTTCCACTGTTCTTGGGCTGCAGCACATTTTATCAGCGATCTCTTTATAGCTGAGTTCTGTTACGGTGTATTTCAAAAACTCTTTTTCGCGGTCGGAGATCCGTACGGCATTCTCACCTTCTTTCTCATTGTTGAGATTGGAAAAAATAATCTTTGAAGCCCATTCCGGATAGAAAAATCCGTCAGTATTCAGTTTTGTAAGTGCGTTTTCCAGATCTTTAGGATGAGTGTTTTTTAATAAATAGCCTTTTGCACCGTTTTTAATCATTTTGATGACACTTTTTTCGTCACCCTGCATGCTGAGTGTCATTACTTTGATTTCCGGGTGATGTTCTTTAAGCCAAAGTACCGTTTCAAAACCGTCCATGATCGGCATACTGATGTCTAACAGGATAATATCGGGAATCTTACTGTTGTTTTCGAACTTTTGGATCTGATCTTTTCCGTTTTCACATACATAAATAACTTCAAATTCTTTAAAGTTATCAATGATTCCCTCCAAAGCTTTTGCAATAAGTACATGATCGTCAACAATGACTA
>JAFAAJ010000158.1 GCA_023426625.1 Bacteroidota bacterium | reverse complement strand
AAAAGATAGAGAAGTCTAAATCTAAGATACATGTTGAAAAAGCTAAAGTAACGAAACCAAAAGTACAGGAAGCTACAAAAGCAGAATCAGCGAAATCTCAGCCTCAACTTCAATCAACCTACACCTGTCCGATGCATCCGGAAGTAATTTCCGCAAAACCCGGAAAATGTCCGAAATGCGGAATGGATCTGGTTGAAGTGGAAACTCAGTCACAGCCGGAACAGAAAACCGAAAATCAGAAATTAAAAAGAAATTCTGAGAACGGGAAAGTAAGCTTTGGCGGAAAAACTGTTCGTTATGATCTGTATGTAAAAGACACGATTGTAAATTTTACAGGTAAAAACCGAAGAGCAATTGCTGTGAACGGAAAATTACAGGCACCGACTTTATACTTCACAGAAGGAGATACTGCGGAAATTTATCTTCATAATATGCTCAAGGAAAATACAGGATTCCACTGGCATGGAGTGGTTCTTCCCAATGAACATGACGGAGTTCCGTATTTGACCACAAAACCGGTGAAACCCGGAGAAACTCATCTGTATAAATTCAAAGTATCACAAAACGGAACCTATTGGTATCATTCTCATGAAGCACTACAGGAGCAGATCGGAATGAATGGAATTATGGTCTTCCGAAAAAGAGGTGGTGAAGCTAAAACAGAGTATACTGCAGAAATTCCGGTTCTTTTAGGAGAGTGGAGTGATGAGCATCCCCATCAGATCGCCAGAAGATTACACATGGCAAACACAGATTGGTATGCTATAAAGAAAAATGCAGTGCAAAGTTATTGGGAAGCTCTAAAATCCGGTAATTTCGGAACTAAAGCACTGAATGAATGGAAGAGGATGGAAGCCATGGATGTGAGTGATGTGTACTACGACAAATTTCTTATCAACGGATGGCCAAGCTCAGATTATTCAGGATTTAAAGCAGGTGATAAAATAAGATTGAGGGTTGCCAACGGAGGTTCATCTACCTATTTCTGGCTCAACTATGGAGGAGGAAAAATAAAAGTGATCACCAATGACGGAAATGATGTGGTTCCTGTAGAAGTTGACAGGCTTATAATAGGAGTTTCTGAAACATATGACATTGAAGTAACCATCCCTGAAAATAAAAGCTTTGAATTCAGAGCAACCTCAGAAGACAGAATAGGACACGCTTCTCTTTGGCTGGGTTCAGGTGAAAAGGTAGAAGCACCGGATCTTCCCCGATTAATGCTGTTTGAAGGAATGAAAATGATGAACGGAATGATGGAAATGAGCGGAAATATGAAACCAATGAATATGACGATGGGCAACCAGATGATGGACATGAATGAAGTAATGTATCCCGAACTTCCGGAAAGCCAACGTAAAATGACGATGAAACACATGAATGAGATGATGGGAATCACTACAAAGGAGGAGGAAGAAGGTCATTCCGAACATAAAATGGAAGATAAAAACCCCATCAAAAGGTTATCATACAATATGTTGAAATCTCCTGAAAAAACGATTCTTCCCGGTGAAAACGTCCGTGAACTGAAATTTACTCTGGAAGGAAACATGAATCATTACCTCTGGACTTTGGACAATAAAACCGTGGCAGAAACTGATAAAATTTTGGTTAAAAAAGGAGAAATCCTAAGAATCACGATGCATAATAATTCCATGATGCGCCATCCTATGCATCTTCACGGTCATGATTTCAGATTGATAAATTCAAAAGGAGAGTATTCTCCATTGAAAAACGTGGTGGATATTATGCCGATGGAAACCAACACGATTGAATTTGCAGCCAATCAGGAAGGAGACTCGTTTTTCCACTGTCATATTTTATATCACATGATGGCAGGAATGGGAAGAGTATTCAGCTATGAAGATTCAAAACCTAATCAACAGCTTCCGGATAAAAAACTGGCGTGGAAAAACTTCCTGCAGGATAACAGAATGATAAGCTCAATGGCGATGCTGGATGTGGCAAGCAATAAATTCCATGCAGAGACCATGACGATGTTCGGACCGAGATGGGTCAACCTGAATGAGTTTCACTCCAATTGGGATTTTGATCATTTCGAAGGCACCTTTAAGGCGGGTAGATTTCTTGGGAAATTTCAGTGGGCTTTACCTTATGTGGGCTTCAGAATAAAGAATAAGGAGGTATCTGAAATGATGGATATGCATACGGAAGGAGAAAAGAAAACCTGGTTCGGACAGAACAGGACACCGAAAAGTAAAAATGCTTTTACAGTCGGGATTCAGTATGTATTGCCAATGTTGATCATTGCAGATGCAAGTGTAGATCATCATGGAAAAGTTTTGTTGGAACTCAGTAGAGAAGATATCCCGATTTCCAGAAGAATACGAGGTAATTTCAGCCTGAATTCTGACGGAGAATTTACAACAGGATTACGGTATATTCTGCAAAAATGGCTTTCGGTTTCCGGAAATTATGATAATGAAATGGGATGGGGAGCCGGAATCACTTTGACCTATTAAATAAAAAGGAACTCAATTGGAGTTCCTTTTTTATTTTAAGTTCTTTAACTCATTCAACAACGCATTCTGCTTTTTAATGAAATTGTCTAAAGAATCTGTTTTTACGGGATGAGCCTGTTGGTATTTTTCAATTTCAGGAAGTGTTTTTCGGATTTTAAAAGCTATATATTCGTCATGCAATTTCACTCTGTTTTTATGAATTTCATCAACTAGGTCTCTAATATGTTTTATTTTTAAATCATATTGATCCGAGCTGGCTTTAATGACCTTCTCCAAAGTTTTTTTAGCTGTAGAATCTGTTATTGACGAAGCCAATGCTGTAGCGTCACTATAATATGTTTCGGATTTATTAATAACTGCATCATATTCAGAAACTACATCATCTGTTTTTTGATTTGTTGAGATGATTCTTTGATTAAGATCTTGGAGAGTCTTATCCTTTTTCATAAGTTCATTATAGATATCATGAACGATATTGCCCCCTTTCGAAAACCGGGTTATAGAACTGGAAGCAGATGATTCAGCATTATCAACCGCATTATCAACTTTTGGTAAATTTTCAGATTGTTTTTCTTTGCACGAAAAAAGCAATAAAATAAGCGATGAAACAAAAAATATTTTTTTCATAGAAATTAGTTTTTAGGTTTATAAAATTGAATTCAGGTCGAAATTTTTATTATTAAAGTCGAGAAGTATCTTATATTCCCCAGAAGTTATGCCTTCGCCGAAACTCCCTTTGATTCTTAGTTTACCATTTTCTCTAAATTTTGAATCAAATCTTATCTTCTTTGAAACATGGGGAAATATATTGTTAGTATTACTTATTTGTAAAATGGGTTGTGCCTGTGGAAAAGGTTTATTGAAAATTAAAAAGAATATCTCGTCTTTTAAAATAATAACATCCGCTTTACTAAATTGATGCCTAAAGCTCAGTTTTCCAAACGACGTCATTTCCATATTTACTTTTTCTATCAATATGAAATCTTTGCCTTCCAACGATTCTAGGAATTGTTTATGTTTTCTTTTAAAGTAAAAATGAATACCCAAATTACCGAATATAAAAAAGCTGAGCATTCCGCCAATAATAAAATAGATCTCCATATTTAGCAAATATAAAAAAAACGGAGCCTGAAACAGACTCCGTATACATTGTTTACGCTAAAATTATTTACCTAAATAAGATTTTAAGATCTTGCTTCTGGTATTGTGTTTTAGTCTTTTAATTGCTTTTTCTTTGATCTGACGAACTCTCTCTCTTGTAAGATCGAAAGTCTCACCAATTTCCTCTAAGGTCATTGGGTGTTTTCCGTTCAATCCGAAGTATAATCTCACAAGGTCTGCCTCCCTTGGAGTCAGCGTATTCAATGCTCTTTCAATCTCAATTTGCAGAGATTCCAGCATCAAATCTTTATCCGGGCTTGGAGATTCTACTGAACGTAATACATCATAAAGGTTAGAATCTTCACCTTCTACTAAAGGTGCATCCATAGACAGGTGTCTACCGGAGTTTTTCATCGATTCTTTGATATCCTCTTCGCTCATATCAAGAACTTCAGCCAATTCTTCCGGAGAAGGTGGTCTTTCATTTTCTTGTTCAAGGTGAGCATATGCTTTGTTAATTTTATTGATTGAACCAATTTTGTTTAACGGCAATCTTACAATTCTCGACTGTTCTGCCAACGCCTGCAAGATCGACTGACGAATCCACCAAACTGCGTAAGAGATAAATTTGAAACCTCTTGTTTCATCATATCTTTTTGCAGCTTTCATAAGTCCTAAGTTACCTTCGTTAATCAAATCCGGTAAAGAAAGACCTTGGTTTTGGTATTGCTTTGATACAGAAACTACGAAACGAAGGTTGGCTTTAATTAATTTCTCAAGTGCTGCTCTGTCGCCCGCACGTATTCTTTGTGCCAATTCTACTTCTTCGTCTGCAGTAATCAATTCTACTTTACCAATTTCCTGCAAATACTTGTCTAATGAAGCAGTTTCCCTGTTGGTAACCTGCTTAGTGATTTTTAATTGTCTCATCTATTTATCCTCAAAAAAGAGTTACTATATAATATACGTTTCAAAATATAAAAAGGTTACAAAGGTTTTAATTTTTTTGAATTTATATGATCCGGAAGCCTTTCACTTGAGTAACGCAATGAAGTCCAGCATATCGGGAAACGGTTAATTTTGTTGTCACTTCGAGTAGCGCAGTGTATCGAGAAGTGATTTAAGGAATCAGTTCTCGGTACATTTTTCTCCACTTCATTCCGAAAAACACTCGAACTGACGGCAACAAAAAAGTGAAGTTTACAACCTCACTTTAAATTAAATCTGACTTATAACTTATAACTCAAAACTCTGAACTAAAATAAGTCATTCAACAGTTTTGCAAGCCTCAAACCTCCATACAGCAACTGTCTTTCCATCGTTGCATTGAACTTATACTGATAGTCATAAGACAATTTTGAATCATTCGGAGTCTGAGCGTAAATTTTATTGGCGATCTTATGAGAGTCATATAACCAATCTTCTACGGTTCCGGATTGGATCTGTTTAACGTCAGCTTTGTTTTTAATGTCCAGAAGTTTTGCATATTCCGTATAGCTGTATTTTTGCGAATCCACTAATTTTCCGTCCCAAACAGAGTGTAAATTTGTTTTATCTCCAAAATAAGTCACATTTACTTTGTTTCCTCCTAAATCTTCAGCTCGACCAACATGTAAAGGTTGTGCAAGGTCGCCCATGATGTGGATCAGGAAAATCAGGGCAATTTTTCTGTCTTTTTCAGCGGTATTTTTATCTTTTATTTGTGATGAAAGCGTATTGATCTGAGTATATAAACTGGGACCTGCCTGCATTTTTAGGTTTTGTTCAAAAGCTTTGAAATCAGCCTGCGGATCTATATTCACATAATGCCATGTTGAAGTCTGCTTCCAGACTCCTGTAGTATCTGATTTGATGAAATCCGGCCAGTTTGCCCAATATGCAAGGCGTTCTTTTCCCATCATTTTTTTGATCTCTCTTCTGGCTTTCCCGGAAAGGTGGTTTTGTGCAATTTCAGCGATTACTCTGTGTCCTGTCAGTCCCCACGCATAAGAATAAAGAGAAGATGAGATGAATGCTAAAATTAGAAGTTTAGAATACATACTTTTCATTGTAAAACATTTTCGGGTGCAAAGATAGGGCACTTATCCCGAACTAGGATGAAATTTAGTTTAAAATAAAAAGGTTGTATGCAATTCTTTTTTATCTGAAATAATTGGAATTAGGGAGGTAGTTTAACAGCTTTAAATAACTGACTATAATTTTTATTTTTTTACAAGTATTTTTTCAGTAGCTTTTTTACTGATGATCTCTTTCTTACCATTAATTTCAATGGTCATGGTTTTGTCGAAATCTTCAATTTTAATGACTTTGATTTTGGTATTCAGAAGGAGTTTTCTTTCATTCAGATAGCTTAAAAATGCATCATCGGAAAGGGTTACGGAAGCGAAAACAACGGTTTCTCCAATATTACAATCACTTAATTTCTGCAAATCCTGCGCAATGATATTGCCATCCTTATCGGGAATGGGTTCTCCATGTGGATCGAATTTCGGGTAGTTCAGGATTTCATCCATTTTATCAAAAAACAGTTGGGAATGAACGTGCTCCAGTTGTTCAGCGATCTCGTGAACATTTTCCCAGCCAAAATTCATGGTTTTTACCAGAAACATTTCGGTAAGTCTGTGTTTTCTGACCACCAGAGCAGCTTCTCTTTTTCCTGTTGCTGTTACCACGAGTGGTTTGTAGGTTTCGTAAATCACCCAGTTTTTCTCGGCAAATTTCTTCATCATATTGTTCACGCTCGGCATTTTTACATTTAAGAATTTGCTGAGCTCATTGATCGTCACTTTTCCTTCATGATCTACTAAATGAAATAAAGCCTTAAGATAATTTTCTTCGGTGAGTGTTGTTTTCAAATATTAGATGATTTTCAATACAAATCTAACAAAATATTATTGAAATCCTGCTCTTGTTATTTTAACTTTTTATAATTTTACTTTATGAAATTTTCATTCAAAAACGATTATTCAGAGGGATGTCATCCCAATATTTTAGAAGCACTTTCGCGGTATAATTTTGATCAGCAGGCAGGTTACGGAGAGGATGAATATTCTTTAAAAGCAAAAGAACTCATTAGGCAAAAAATCAAAAATGCTGATGCTGGGATCTATTTTGTTTCCGGAGGAACTCAGGCGAATTTAATTGTGATTTCTTCGATTCTAAAACCCTACCAATGTGTAATTTCGGCTTCTACAGGACATGTTTTAAATAATGAAACAGGTGCGATTGAAGCTACAGGTCATAAGATTTTAAGTATTGAAAAGGAAGACGGGAAGCTGAATCCATCCGATATTATTCCGGTTTTGGAAAGCCACAGAAATATTCCGCATCAGGTAATGCCTAAAATGGTTTATATTTCCAATTCTACGGAACTGGGAACGGTTTATACGACAAAAGAACTAGAGGAGCTTTCGGCTTTCTGTAAGGAAAATAAGCTGTATCTTTTTATGGACGGAGCAAGAATGGGACATGGATTGACTTCAGAAATCAGCGACCTAAGTTTAGAAAAAGTAGCGGAATTTACTGATGTTTTTTATTTGGGAGGAACGAAAAACGGTGCTTTAATTGGGGAAGCTATTGTAATAAATAATCCTGATTTGCAGGAGGATTTTGCATTTAACATCAAGCAGAAAGGAGCTCTATTGGCAAAGGGCAGATTGTTAGGGATTCAGTTTTTGGAGCTGATGAAAGATGATCTGTATTTTGAACTGGCAAAACATGCCAATCAACAGGCAATGAAAATTAAAAAGGTGTTGAAGGAAAGGGGAGTGCAGTTTCTTTCGGATACTTATACCAACCAGATTTTTCCAATATTAAGTAATAATCTTATTCGGATTTTATCTGAGAGATTTGAATTTTATGTTTGGAAAAATATTGATGAGAATTTTTCTGCCATCCGTCTGATCACTTCCTGGAATACTCATGATGAAGCAGTGAATGATTTTATCAGGATCATCGAAGAAAATATATAAATGATAATGAAAAACGGCGGTCAGACCGCCGTTTTTACTTCAGAGAAATATACTACTTCAAAGCTTTTGTAACAACATTACAATCAGCAGCTTTCAGTGTGTTACCATCTTTGTAGTTGATCTTGTTTTCGTCGATGTATTTCATTTGCCCGTTGTCATCTTTTTGTTCGCCCAATCCTTCAATTAAAGTATTGTCTTTCTGGATAAAGAAAATATCTCTTTTACTTTTTGTTCCTTCAGATTCAAATTCATAAGTCAGTTTTAAAGTATCACCTGACTTAAAGCCTGTTACATCACCTTTAGAACTGTCTTTTTCATGGTTTTTGTAAAATAGTTTTCCGGTAATGGTACCCAGATTATCATCTATACTTGCAAAAACCGTATCATTTCCAGTAGCACTCATATAGCAGAATGATTTTGCCCCCAAAGTATCTATTACTGTTTCCGCTACGGCTGTACTATCCGGTTCTACAGTAGGAATCACCGGATCCGGCTTTTTTTTACAGTTCATTAAGAAAAGTGATAATGAACCTAATACAATCAACTTTTTCATACCTTTATTATGTTAAATCAAATTCAATTTCGCTAAATTAGGAATACTGCCAGTCAATGCAAAAGAAATCTTTGATTTTATTCAAGGGAATGATGAAAAGGCTTGTGAGTTAATAATTTATAATTACACTTGTTAAATAAACGCAAAGTTTATAAGATGTGACTCTTTATTTAAGAAAGCAAAGTAAATCAACAAGTTGCTATATTTTCTTTACGTTTAAAAAGAATTCAGACAACAAGTGTTAAACTTTCAGGCAGCCACGGAAACCTCTTGCCGCATAATAGGAATCGGCCCCATTATGATAAGTGAAAACTGTATTATAACGGCGGTCACAGAAGAGAGCACCTCCCAATTCCCGGATTTCTTTCGGTGTTTTTATCCAGCTTGAAGTCTTTTGATCAAATTTTCCCAGTTCCTGTAATTGACGGTACTGTTCTTCGGTCAAAAGTTCTATTCCCATTTCTGAGGCTTTGTCGATAACATTGCTTTCCGGTTTATGCGCTTTTCTGGCTTCCCATGCAGGATAATCATAGCAGAGGCTTCTTCGTTTCGGACTTTCAGGAGAGCAGTCAACGAAAATATATTCATCTGCTTTTTTATCATAATCAACAACATCCGGTTCACCTTCCGTTTCTTCCATTGCGTTTAAAGACCATAATTTTTCAGGATTGG
>JAFAAJ010000065.1 GCA_023426625.1 Bacteroidota bacterium | reverse complement strand
TTTATCCATTACGAAATATCCTGCTGATGGAGTTACAGAAAAAGTATTTACTTCCGGTCCGTCTACAGACTGTCCGTTAGCTTTCATTGTAGTACTTACATTGTTGAACCCGAAACCAGTGTTTCCGCTGATTACCCAGTCACCTTTAGTCATTTGAGCATTAGAAAGCCCGAAAAGTGCAACAGCACCTGCTAATAATAATTTTTTCATAGTTTAATTTTAATTTAATTAATATTTAAGGCAAAAAGTCCTGAAATCAAATTCCAGGACTCTTTATTTTGTATATCACTAATTATTTAGCAAAAACATATTTAACACCGAAAGTAATCGCTGATAAATTCAAACCAAATTTATAATTGTTAATGCTTTTAGCACCATCAACATCTAATTTAGCTGTGTTGTATCCGAATTCACCGATAGTAGCTTCGATAGTCCAGTTTTTGTTTAAGAAATAATCTAAACCTGGCTTGATGTTTACTCCTACTGAAGTGTAGTTAGCTTCATCAGAAGAAGAAGTAGTTGTAATGTTTCCTCCTACGTTAGAAGTTGAAGTAGACTCTTCTTTCAATTTACCGAATTCCATTGGAACTTCTAACTGACCGAAGATATATAATTTATCACCTAAAGTCCAGTATTTTCTTACGAAAGGAGCCACTACAAATGCAGACTGGGTAGCTTTGTTTTCAGAAGTTACTACTGCAGAACCAATAGTGTTTGTTGTAGATACAGTAACTTTATCATTTACATACCCTACCCCTGTACCGATAGCTAAATTAGGAGCAACAAAGTAACCAACAGTTGGAACTACTCTGAAGCTTTCTATTTTAGAGTCATTATTATTGTTTTCTTCCTGAGAATATCCTACTTGTCCAGAAACATAAAGAGTTCCTTTAGAAATTTGTGCATTCGCTAAACCGAAAAGTGCAACAGCACTTGCTAATAATAATTTTTTCATTTTAAAAATTTTAATACTTTCTGGGGCAAATTTACATTGGGTCTCTGTAATATTAAAATTTGTTAATGTGATTAATATCATTAATAAAATACGGCAATTTTCAACAATAAAACGTAGTTATTATGCCCTATTGCTCTTTTTACAAATTTTTGAATAAAAAAACTCCAATTTTTCAATTGGAGCTATATAAATGTTATTTTTTTTGAATTGTTTATTTCAGATAAAAATTATATCCTACGTTCACAGCACCTACGGTCCAGCTTACTGAACCCCATCCGTATCCGAAGTTACGCTTATTGGTAATACTTTGATACCCTAAGTATAATTCACCGTTAGCCATTTGATATCCAAATTTAGGTTGTGCGTAGAAGCCGCCATCCAGATCATCATTCGTGGAAAAAGCATATCCAAGATCCAGCCCTACAAAGATAGGTGCACCGGAAAATCTGTATTTTCCTGATGCAGCAACAGGAATAAATCCAAAATCATCAAGATTGTCTTCCCCGAAAAAATGAGAATACCCTGTTGTAACTCCCAGATCAAAACCTTTTGCTATATTCCACATATAAGCTCCATCTATTCCCAGAGTGAAAGATGAAGCATCACTTGCATCCGCCACCGGAATTCCGATATGTCCTCCTAGTTTAAAACCTTCCTGAGCCTGGGCTACACCTCCTAGAAGCGCAAAAGCACCCAGTAATAATAGTTTTTTCATTTTAAAATAGTTTTATTGGTTCTATCAAATTTAACAAATATTTTAATAAGTTAGGCATAGTTTATAAAATGATTTTACACCACTTTAATAGAATTCTATACGGATAACTTCATTTCAATATATATTACAAAAAAAACGGAGCATAAATGCTCCGCTTCCTGTTTTTTATTCGTTGATCAATATTAGTTACCTCCGAATTTGAAACCAACACCTACCTGTAAAAAGCTGTTAGTTAATTTTCCGTCTCCTGAATCTTTAGCTAAATTAGATACTCCGTAGTTGTATCTTGCGTCGAAGAACAATCCGTTCTCCAAAGCATACTCTGCACCGATGAAAGGAGCAATATTCAAAGTATTGATTTGATCTTTAATATCTCTTTCATCATCTCCTTCAAGTTCAAATCCAGGAATAACTCCTAAACCTAAATCAAGAACAGTTTTTTGCTTTGCAGAAAGAATAACTCCAAAGCTAGCTCCAGCAGAAAGTGAGAAATTCTCAGAAATGAAATACTTAGCAGAAACCGGAATTACCAAAGTTCCTAAAGTAGTTTTGGATTGAAAATTAAGAAATACATCTTCTTCTTCATCTTCCACTCTTTCCGTAACCTTACCTCCAAGTGGAGAATACAATACCTCTCCCTGAAGACCGAATTTATCACTTATTTTGTATTCAACAAGTCCACCTACATAGAATGTATGCGAAGGATCTGTGCTTTCCGCGTTTTCATTATCTTTGAATTTTAATGTAGATAAAGAATATCCTGCTTTAGCTCCGAATCTTACCTCCTGCGCACTGATGTTTGCACCTAATAAAGCAATAGCTCCAACTAATAATAGTTTTTTCATGATTATTTTTTTTAATTATATGAGCCGCAAATCTAATTATTTTTTTCAAATTAACAAATATTAAAACAAATAATACAACGCTCGGCAATATTGTTAATCATTTCTCAATCTTTTCTCCTCTTCATTGTAAGCAAGAATAATTTTCTTTACTACAGGATGTCGTACCACATCTTCTTCCGTAAGATGTACAAATCCGATCTCTTTCACTCCATGAAGGATTCTCATCGCTTCTTTCAGACCTGACTGCTGTTTTGGTGGTAAATCTACCTGACTCGGATCTCCGGTGATAATGAATTTAGCATTCATTCCCATTCTTGTAAGGAACATTTTCATCTGGGAATGCGTGGTATTCTGCGCTTCATCAAGGATCACAAAGGCATCATCCAGTGTTCTTCCTCTCATAAAAGCCAATGGAGCAACCTCGATCACCTTTTTTTCCATAAAGCCTTCAAGCTTTTCATGAGGGATCATATCACGATGAGCATCATATAA
>JAFAAJ010000055.1 GCA_023426625.1 Bacteroidota bacterium | reverse complement strand
CCTGTATGGAGGTTACAATGGAGGACAGGCACAATATGTAAGAGTTCCTTATGCACATTTCGGACCGAGAAAAGTCCCGGAAAATCTTACCGATGAACAGGTTCTTTTTCTTACCGATATTTTCCCTACCGGTTATACAGGAGTAATGTGGGGTGAAATGAAAGGAGGTGAAACTGTCGCAATCTTCGGAGCCGGCCCTGTAGGTTCCATGTCTGTTAAAAGTGCCATCCTGCATAATGCTGAAAAAGTGATCGTTATCGATACTTTGCAATACAGACTCGATCAGATAAAAAAACTTACCGGATGCGAAACCATTTTATGGGAAGATGCGGACAGTACTGTGGAGCAGATCAGGAATATGACAGAAGGAAGAGGAGTAGATTTGTGTATTGATGCAGTAGGATTTGAGCCGGAAAGAAACCTCCTGGACAGAGCAAAAGCCGTTTTGAATTTTGAAAAAGGTTCCATTAAAGTATTAGAAGCCTGCATGAGCAGCGTAAGAAGAGGGGGGATCGTTTCAATTTTAGGAGTATATCCTGTGAACTATGATAACTTTAAATTGGGTCAGATTTTTGATAAAGGAATCACCATCAAAGCCGGACAATGTAACGTTCACCCGATTATTGATCAGCTGATGGACCATGTACAATCCGGCCGTGTGAAACTGGATGATATCATTACCCACCGTTTGGCATTAGATGAGGTGGCGAAAGGATACGAAATATTCGATAAAAAAGAAGATGGATGCGTAAAAGTGGTTCTTGACCCCTGGAAACTTTAAACAGGTTTCTAAGTTTTAAAACTTACGAAGATATTTTGAAAAACTATATAAATGCAGATAAAACATACAATACCGCTGATTCAGGCAATATTTTATGGCTTAACAGGAATATGGCCGCTACTTCATTTAGATAGTTTTTTAGCGGTTACCGGTCCCAAAACAGATATCTGGCTGGTAAAAACAGTCGGAATACTTATTGTTCCCTACAGTTTACTATGTTTTTATGCAGCTTTTAACTCGAAAAGAATACCGGTTATTGCATTGGCAAATATCATTTGCTGTTTAGGATTGGCTATTGTAGATATCTATTACTATTTCAGGAATGTGATCAAATGGGTCTATCTCGTGGATTCCGTAATAGAAATATTCTTCCTGATCTATTGGGTGTACTATCTGCTGATTCCCAAAAAAAACTATTAACCATGAAAATTAATTATAAATAACGACACATTATTTTTACGTTACAAAATATTAACAATTGAAAGATGAAAACGAACAAGATACCCGGAATCCCAACTCAGGAAAAAGGAGGATTTCACAATACTGAAAGCAGAAAAGAATTTGATGATCCTGAAACAACCTTACAGAATTTTGCCGTCCTGAAAACAAGATTTTATTCCATCAACGAATGGAAAGATTTCTGTGGACAAGGATTTGCGGATTTCCGGCTTTTTGATGCTCTTGGAAACCCTATCGAAAGGGAACCTAAAGCAGGGGATTATGTCAGAATCGATATTCCTGGACCGGGAGGAAGTGAAGCTAAAGGATTCGACTGGGTACAGATCGTGGAAGTTAACGATCATTATACCAAAGATGATGAATTTGAAAACCTGCTGATCACCTGTAGCCCTTCCAAAGATCCCACCAATCCAAAAAGTTCACACATTGCCCATTTTTATTCTTCCAAAGCGACTTCAACTTTCATGATATCAAGAGGGAATAATTATATTCAGGCAGCTGTATATGGCAGAAATGAATCCATTAATACCAATGCCTGTTTTACAGATAAGATAAGAAATATGTTGATAGCCATCGGAGGCATCATGGGATTTTCAAAGATCCAGTGGAAAAGACTTTCAGACGGATTGCTGGACTTTAACCAAGATTAATCTAACAATTTACCTGAATTCTTACCGGAAAACAATAAACCGATTACCGATAAACAAGCAATTCCTATAACTGCAATTTTCAAAGCCTGAGGAGATGAAGGAAGCAACGTTCTGCCGTCAATTCCCGTATTTCCTTTTGAGACTTTTAGAACATTTCCAGAAGTATTTTCTTCCTGATTGGCGTTATTCATGATCACTCTCATCCCAACTGAAGAAAGGTTTCTGATCATGTCAGGAAAAATGGAATACAAACTTTTGAATACTGCGGAAGACCAATCCGGATAAGTGGCATCTACAGGATTTTTAGCAACTTTTACCATCGCTTCTGCAAGTTCGCGGGGATCGAAGGAAGGAGGCGGAGTGCTCAGTCTTATTCCGGAGTAGTTGGCTGTATGTTCTATTCCCGCCGACTTCTGAAATCCCGGGTAAAGAGCACAAATATGAATATCCGGAAAATCCGAAACCTCCCCCTGAAGAGTTTCAACCATACCCCTGATTCCGAATTTTGATGCTGTATAAGCAGTTCCGTATGGAGCCGGCATCCATCCGCCGATTGAGATATTATTGATCAGGACACCCTGTTTTTGCCTTTTAAAGATCGGCAAAACAACATGTGCTCCATGCATATAACCTAAAAGATTGGTTTTAATGATCTGATCACAAACTTCTACAGGGATTTCTTCAAACTTTCCAAATGCAAGAACACCTGCATTATTGATCCAATAATCTATATGACCATTGATTTTCAGAGCTTCTTCTGCAAGAATCCTGACTTCTTCGGCAATGGATACATCAGTAGGCACTGTGACTACAATAACCCCTGATTTTCTACAAATTTCTGCTGTTTCATTCAAAGCCTCTTTTCCACGAGAGGCAAGGACCAGATTAGCCCCTTCCTTTGCAAATGCTTCTGCTGTTGCCTTTCCTACGCCACTGGACGCACCGGTAATGACCACAGTTTTTCCTGAAAGTGAAGATGTAAGTTGTTGATTTTCCATACAAAAAGACCTCAAAATCCGGACCGTTTAGGAAGATTTTTTTAACATAATAAAATAAATAATTACATTATGTGAATTTTTTTCGTAATTATACTCTTTTTCGGTTTAAATTATTAAATAACTACATGAAATTGATTACTGTAAATAACCTGCTTTCAGGAGGTTCTAATTTTATTACATGAAATATAAATTAATTATTAATTTTGTTTCACAGTTGCATATTATTATATGCAAACAATTTTAATAATCAGGAAGTTTGATAAATATTTATGGGGTATACGTTTTTTAAATCATTGGATTTTAGGCTGAGGAAAATAGTTCATTACTCACTGATCTTTTGTATTTTGTTGATACAGGTTATTATTGCAGTATTCTTTTACAATGAGTTTGTTAATGAAAAAAAACTGGATTTTATCAAATCTCAGTTGGAAGAAAGCCGAGCATTGCAAGGAATAACGA
>JAFAAJ010000328.1 GCA_023426625.1 Bacteroidota bacterium | reverse complement strand
TCAGGTAAACCGTCCTATTGCGGAACAAGTGTAAAATCAGAAAATGACTTTGCCTCGATAAAAATAAAAACCCGCGAAAAACTCTTCGCGGGTTTTAACATTTAATCTATGATCTAAAATTTATTTCAAACTTCCTACCATGTCTTCCGGTTTCACCCATTCGTCGAACTGCTCCTGAGTTAACAATCCCAGATTAACCGCTTCTTCTTTCAGGGTTGTTCCGTTTTTATGAGCTGTTTTGGCGATTTTGGCTGCATTTTCGTACCCGATGTGAGTATTTAAGGCAGTAACCAGCATTAGAGATTTATCTACAAGTTCTTTAATTCTTTCCTGATTCGGCTCAATTCCTACAGCACAATGGTCATTGAAGGAAATGCAGGCATCAGCAATTAGCTGTGCCGACTGTAAGAAATTGTAAGCTATTACGGGTTTGAAGACATTGAGTTCGTAATTTCCCTGAGTTCCGGCAAATGAGATCGTGGTATCATTTCCTAAAACCTGAGCGCAAACCATGGTTAAAGCTTCATTTTGAGTGGGATTTACTTTTCCGGGCATAATCGATGATCCGGGTTCGTTTTCAGGAATGTAGATTTCACCGATTCCCGAACGTGGCCCTGAAGCGAGTAATCTGATGTCCTGTGCAATTTTGAAGAGAGAAACTGCAATTTGTTTCAATGCGCCATGAGATTCAACAATAGCATCGTGTGCAGCCAAAGCTTCAAACTTATTTTCAGCCGTTACAAACGGGTGTCCAGTGAATTTGGAAATATATTCAGCTACTTTTACGTCATAACCTTGAGGTGTGTTGAGTCCTGTTCCTACTGCCGTTCCTCCTAAAGCCAACTCAGAAAGATGAAGAAGCGTGTTTTTCAGAGCCCTCAATCCAAATTCCAGTTGAGCTACATATCCGGAGAATTCCTGACCCAAGGTTAAAGGCGTTGCATCCATTAAATGTGTTCTTCCGATCTTAACAATATCTTTAAAAGCCTTGGCTTTTTCAGCTAATGTGTTTTTCAGTTTTTCAACGGCAGGTATGGTTACTTCCACTACTTTTTTATAAGCAGCAATATGCATTGCGGTAGGGTAAGTATCATTGGATGATTGGGATTTGTTCACATCATCATTAGGATGAATCTCAGATTTTTCTCCTAATGTTCCGCCATTGTTCACATGAGCACGATTGGAGATCACTTCATTCACATTCATATTAGACTGGGTTCCGGAACCGGTTTGCCATATCACCAAAGGAAACTGATCGTTGAGTTTCCCTTCCAGAATTTCCTCGCATACATTCCCTATCATGTCTCTTTTTTCAGGAGAAAGAACTCCCAGATCGGCATTGGTATAAGCTGCAGCCTTTTTCAGGTAAGCAAAAGCTTCAATGATCTCATGAGGCATAGAACCTTCCGGACCTATTTTGAAATTGTTTCGGGAACGTTCGGTTTGGGCTCCCCAAAATTTATCTGCAGGAACCTGCACTTCACCCATGGTGTCTTTTTCTATTCTGTAATTCATGTGATTTGAAATTTTTATAAAATTAGTCAATACTCAAAAATCTCGCAATTTATAATCATTATAAATATCAATCTAAGTCACTGATTTTACTCATCTATTTTTTTTGTAAGCCGTATTTTTGCACCCAAAAAGTAAAAAATGGAATTCAGATATCAGGATCCGTATCCAATTCAGGGGGATGATACGGTGTATAAGAAACTTACCTCAGATTACGTAAAAGTTGAAAAATTAGGAGATAGAGAAATTCTAACAGTAGATCCTAAAGGTTTGGAACTATTGGCAGAAGAGGCAATGGCAGATGTTTCATTTATGTTGCGTTCTTCTCATTTGGAAAGCCTTAGAAGAATCATTGATGATCCTGAAGCAACAGATAACGACAGATTTGTTGCTTATAACTTATTGCAGAATGCAGCTGTAGCGGCAGAAGGAGCTTTACCTTCTTGTCAGGATACAGGAACTGCGATTGTGATGGGAAAAAAAGGAGAAAACGTATATACAGGAGTAGATGACGGAGAATATTTAAGCAGAGGAATTTATAATACTTACCAAAAAAGAAACCTTAGATATTCTCAGGTAGTTCCTTTAACGATGTTTGATGAGAAGAATTCAGGGTCTAATCTTCCTGCACAGATCGATATTTATGCTAAAAAAGGAGATTATTATGAATTCCTATTCCTTACAAAAGGAGGGGGTTCGGCAAACAAGACCTTCTTATATCAAAAAACAAAATCTTTACTGAACGAGAAATCTCTGGAAGAATTTATCAAAGAAAAAATTTCTGATCTGGGAACAGCTGCTTGTCCGCCATACCATTTAGCGTTGGTAATCGGAGGGACTTCCGCAGAAGCGAATCTTGCAGCAGTAAAGAAAGCATCAGCAAAATATTATGATAATCTTCCAACAGAAGGAAATGAAGCAGGACAGGCTTTCAGAGATCTTGAATGGGAAGCCAGAGTGCAGAAGATCTGTCAGGAAAGTGCGATCGGAGCTCAGTTTGGAGGGAAATACCTTACACATGATGTAAGAGTGATCAGGTTGCCTCGTCACGCAGCTTCTTGTCCGGTAGGAATGGGAGTTTCCTGTTCTGCAGACAGAAATATCAAAGGAAAGATCACAAAAGAAGGGATCTTCCTTGAGCAGTTGGAACAAAACCCGAAAAGATTTTTACCGGAAACACCACCACACCTGGAAGAAGCGGTAGAAATTGATCTGAACAAGCCGATGCCTGAAATTTTAACAGAGCTTTCAAAATATCCTATTAAAACAAGATTAAAATTAAACGGAACCCTGATCGTGGCAAGAGATATCGCTCACGCAAAGATCAAGGAGCTTTTAGATAGTGGTCAGCCGATGCCGGAATATTTTAAAAATCATCCGATTTACTATGCAGGACCTGCAAAAACACCGGACGGAATGGCTTCAGGAAGCTTCGGACCTACAACTGCAGGAAGAATGGACGTTTATGTAGACGAATTCCAAAGTCATGGAGGAAGTATGATCATGTTGGCAAAAGGAAACAGAACAAAAGAGGTTACTGATGCCTGCAATAAATACGGAGGTTTCTATCTGGGATCGATCGGTGGACCTGCTGCAATTCTGGCAAAAGAGAATATTTTGTCTGTAGAAGTGGTGGATTTTCCTGAATTAGGAATGGAAGCGGTAAGAAAAATTGAAGTAAAAGATTTCCCTGCGTTCATCATTACAGATGATAAAGGAAATGATTTCTTTGCGGATTTAGCTCACTAATTTGAGAGTCTAATATCCGGCTTCTAGAATTATTAGTTTAAAATTAAAATAAATTATAAAATAGCACCTGTATCTTTTGTGTAAAAAAGAAAAAAGTTCTATTTTTGCCTAAAATATTTAGAGATGATAATGATTTTATCAGCATTTTGGCCGTTTTATCAGTTCCTTTGGACAGTATTTTTCATTATAATGTTCTTAGTGGGGTTCTGGTGTATCTTTATGTTCTTTGGATTCGTTATTCCATTATGGTTAACAGAAGGTTTAAAGGAATATTTCGGAAAAGTGAAGCCTTTTGATCCGGAAGATATTAGAAGAAAGAACATCTATGAGCAGGAAGGAGTAGAAGTTATCTACAACGAGCCGAAAGGAAACGGGCCTTTCATTCATGATCACGGACATCATCATTAATTGATTGTCATTGCTTTTTCACCTGAATTCTGAAAAAGTAATATCAAAGCAAAACAACATATATAAACCACTTATTTTTAAGTGGTTTTTTGTTTGAATAGTATTTTGTCAAGATAATATCCTGTCTTTTTTATCAGGAATCATCCAATCCTTTGAATCTGAAGAATAAGGAGTTTTAAATTGAATTAATAATTCCTATCTTTGCAGCCACAAAATTTCTACAATGTCTAAGTCATTAATTCCAAAATTAGAAGCTATAAAACAACGATATAATGAGGTGGCAGACCTTATTATACAGCCTGATGTAATTTCAGACCAGAAAAGATATTCTTCTTTGAACAAAGAATATAGCGATTTGGGGAAAATTGTTAAGGTATATGATCAGTATAAAGGAGCTTTAGATACCATTGAAGAATCTGATGAGATCATTGCAGACGGATCAGACAAAGATTTGGTAGACTTGGCAAAAATGGAAAAGCTTGAAGCTCAGGAAAGAATTCCGGGGTTGGAAGAAGAACTGAAAATATTATTGATTCCTAAAGATCCTGCGGATGACAAAAACGTGATCGTGGAACTTCGTGCGGGAACAGGAGGAGATGAAGCCGCTATTTTCGTGGAAGATATTTACAGAATGTACACCATGTATTTCAAATCGAAAGGATGGAGACATGAAGTGACAGATTCCAACGAAGCAGCAAAAGGATACAAAGAACTGATCATGAAAGTGGAAGGAGAAGGTGTTTACGGGATCATGAAGTTCGAATCAGGAGTTCACCGGGTTCAGCGTGTTCCTGAAACAGAATCTCAGGGAAGAGTTCATACTTCTGCCATTACAGTAGCTGGTCTGCCTGAAGCTGAAGAAGTGGATGTGGAGATCAATCCGGCGGATATTGAAATGCAAACTTCACGTTCCGGAGGTGCTGGAGGACAAAACGTAAACAAGGTTGAAACCAAAGTTCAGTTAACTCACAAACCTTCAGGATTGGTGGTAGTTTGTCAGCAGGCTCGTTCCCAGTTGGCTAACCGGGAATTGGCAATGGAAATGCTTCGTGCAAAATTATATGACATCAAATTGCAGGAAGTTCAGGGAGATATTGCAGCGCAGAGAAAAACAATGGTTTCTACAGGAGACCGTTCCGCAAAAATCAAAACATACAACTATCCTCAGGGAAGAGTTACGGATCATAGAATCAACAAATCCATGTACAACCTTGATGCCTACATGAATGGTGATATTTCTGAAATGATAGATGCCGTCATCATGGCAGAGAATGCAGAGAAAATGAAAGGGGAAGAAGAAAATTTCTAAACTTTTTGAAATACAAATACAAAGCTCTTGGTCTCCAGGGGCTTTTTTTATTGGCGTACATTACGTATTTTTGGTAAAATCAAATATTGAATATGAATCTCAAACCTATCTTACTAACAGCTGGAGTATTATTTTCAGCATCTTTCTATTCACAAAAAACAATGACTTATCCTAAAGCATTAAAAGGAACCCAGACAGATACATATTTCGGAACTGCAGTTGCAGACCCTTTCAGAGATTTGGAAAATGATTCCGAAGCAACAAAGAAATGGGTGGATGAAGAAGTAGCATACAGCCAGAATTACCTTTCCGGAATACCTTTCAGAGAACAGATAAAAAAGCAGCTGACTGATATCTGGAATTATGAAAAAATTTCAGCGCCATTTAAAGAAGGAGATTACACCTATTATTATAAAAATGATGGATTGCAGGCACAGTCGGTTCTGTACAGAACTCATAATAAAACCAAAGCAACGGAAGTGTTTCTGGATCCTAATAAATTTTCAGAAAAAGGGACAACGTCACTTTCAGGATTATCATTCAATAAAAAAGGAAACCTTGCTGCCTATTCCATTTCGGAAGGAGGGAGCGACTGGAATAAAATCATCATCATAGATGCCATTACCAAAAAACAGATCGACGAAACCATCGTTGATGTGAAGTTCAGCGGAATTTCATGGCAGGGAGATGAAGGATTCTATTATTCAAGCTATGATAAGCCTAAAGAAGGGACCGTGCTTTCCGGAATGACGGATAAGCATAAAGTTTATTTCCATAAGTTAGGTACAAAACAATCGGAAGACAAGCTGATTTTCGGAGGAGATAAAACACCGCGGAGATACATCGGCGCAGGAGTTTCCGAAGATCAGAGATATCTGATAATCTCAGCAGCCAATGCAACCAACGGAAATGAATTATACATTAAAGATCTTAAAAAAGGAGGAGATTTTATCCAGATCAATAAAGGGTTTGATATTAATGCAAACATTGTAGATACTCATGGAGACGATCTTTTCATTTTTACGGATAAGGACGCACCTAATATGCGTTTGGTGAAAACAAGCATTAAAAATCCGGCTCCGGAAACCTGGAAAGATGTAATCCCTGAAACAGAAAACGTATTGGGAATCTCTTCCGGTGGAGGGTATTTCTTCGCCACTTATATGATTGATGCTATTGATCAGGTAAAACAATATGATAAATCCGGAAAACTGATCAGGGAAATTACATTACCGGGGAAAGGAAATGTTTCAGGTTTTGGCGGAAAAGAAGAAGAAAAGGAACTGTACTTTTCGTTCAGCAATTACATTACACCGGGAACTACTTATAAATTCAATGCAGATTCCGGAAAATCAGAAATATATCAAAAGCCTAAAGTGAAATTCAATCCGGATGATTACATTTCTGAACAGGTGTTCTATACTTCAAAAGACGGCACAAAGGTTCCG
>JAFAAJ010000190.1 GCA_023426625.1 Bacteroidota bacterium | reverse complement strand
GGATTGGCTTCCAGTTTTGACTGTATTTTGTTCCAATCAAGGCCTTTATGACGATTCATATTTTTTTCGAAACGGTTTTGAAGAACTTTTAATAATTCATTGCTTTGTTCGGGGGATAATTTATACTTGCTCATATTTATTTTGTTTGAATGTTTCTTAATATTAATGTTTAATCTAAGATATTTTTCTGTCATGAGGTCTGAAATACAATGAGATAAGCACTAAAGCCAATAGCAGGAGTGCAGGAAATATTTTTGAGATAGGATCACCGATAATAAGGTGAGAAATAACTGCTCCGGACATCAGAAAGAAAAATCCGGCGTACGTCCATTCCTTTAGCAGAGGTGTTTTTGGGATCAATACGGCAATAGCACCTAATATTTTCCAGATTCCGATAATAATCATCAGATAAACAGGATATCCTAAATTTTGAAAGTTTGAAACTTCATCAGGATGTTTCATGAGTTGTACGATCGCTGTGGAAACCATTCCTAAAGCCATCCAAAGGGTAAAGATCCAGTAAATGATCCGGTTTCTTTTTTGCGATTTGTTTTGTTGTGCTTCCATTATATTTTTTTGGGTTATTAATCGTTTAATCCTTTTCCATCAAGGATTTGCGGAATATACTTTTCTATTCTTGCTTCTCTGGTTTTGGATTGTTTGGCAGAAGAAAAGTGGAGTAGGTAAACTCTTTGTCTTCCGGGAGTTAAAGCTTCAAAAGCTTCTTTTAATGCAGCATTTTCATTGAGTTTAAGGCTGAATTCTTCAGGCATTTCAAACGTTTTGGTGGGTTTCATTTCTATTTTCAGTCCGGCTTTTTCAACTTCAACAGCTTCAAAAATGTAAGTTTTAATAGTTCTTTCCAGTTCATCAATTTGTTTAAAATCGGTAAAACGAATCTGTCTTGCGGCCTGAACATTTTCCGTCTGCTGAATAAGAATCTCATCGGTATCGTTCAGCAATGCACCTTTAAAGAACAGGAGTGCACAGTATTCCTTAAAACCATGGGTCAGGACGATGTTTCTTTCGTGGTGTGTATAGCAAGGGCAACCCCATTTCAGCTCTTCCTCAAGTCCGGTTTCGAGGATTATGGTTCTTAATCTTTTAAATTCTTTTTGCCACTGACCGGGTTTGTCAAAGAAAAAATCAACTTTTGGATTCATAATGTTTATTTTAATCGACTGACAATTTCCTGAAGGCGTTGATGAGCCATATTAATCCCTTGTTTGAAAGGAAGCTTTAGCATTTGATCCCGATAATCTGCTGATTTGTAGATCATTTGAATGGTAATTTTACTGGTGTCTTCAGTTATTTTTTCAAACTCCAAAAACTCCAGCTGAGCCGGAAACGGCGTGTTTTCCATCTGGAATGTCCTTATAATCCGTTGGTTAGGAAGAAATTCATGAATGGCTCCATGAGCGCTGAACAGGATGTTTCCCAGAACATCTTTTTTCTCAAACTGGTAACTTCCATGCTGCTTATTGTCCATTTTCAGGACTTTATTATCCATCCATTGTTCAACAATCTCCGGATCTGTATAAGCTTTGAAAAGAAGTTCCACAGGCAGATCAAATTCTCTGGTAATCAGAATTTCCTGGCGGTTGTCTGCGGCATGAATCTGTGTTTTAAGTTCCATATTTTATTTTTTTGATTGGTAGTTTTTCATGATAGCTTCCAGCGCATTGAATCTGTCGTCCCACATTTTCCGGAAAGGTTCTATAAAGTCGGCAATTTCTTTCATTTTATTGGGATTCAGGTGATAAATGATTTCGCGGCCGTTTTGTTCCGGTCGAAGCAATTCACATTCTGTGAGGATTTGCAAATGCTTGGAAACGGTGGGTCTTGCGGTATTAAAATTTGAAGCAATGCTGCCTGCAGTCATGGACTGTGTTGCGACAAGCATTAAAATCGATCTTCTGGTAGGATCAGCAATTGCCTGAAAAACGTCTCGTCTTAAATTCATCATGTAGTTATTTGACTACAAATTTATATGAAGTTATTTAACTACGCAAATATTTTAAATAATTTTATGGAAAATAAATGATGCTGTATTTTTAATATCTGAGCATTTACCAGAAGAAAAATCATATAACGGATTCTCAGCGATTAGAAAATCTTAAGAACTATAATTAGGATTTGTTTTTTAAATTAGAAGGATTTCTAGCGATTAGGAAATTTAGGAATCAGAATTAACAGGAGTTTAAGCGAAATATTAATTAAAATTAGAACGCTTATTATTTTGTCATATAATTTATATTATGTTAAATTGAATATGAAATCTAATTATTTATAAATAAATGTTGTATTAAATATAAAATAGTTCATTCCGAACTTCTTTTATTTTATTTATAATCTCTAATATAAGATTGATTTAAAAATTGATTTAAAAGTTCACCTTCAACGATTTTAAGATTTGCAATAAGTTCTCTAATTTCAAGTAGGCTTTCTAAAATATCTTTGTTAGAAAACATGTCTGTTAAAAGGCTTATTGACTTATAATTATAATATTCTGGCGAAACTTTTAATATTTTGTGAAATTGAGCAAAAGTATTAATGAAAGCTGTCATGTCACCCTGATAATAATAATGCTCAATCTTCATTATAAACTCTTTTGTTAAGAAAGAATTCCTTATTTATTTTTCCATTATGGTCATTGACTATATCTGCAGCTAATCCGCCTAGATGAAATAAACATAACTGATCTAGCTCTAAGAAGTTTAATAATTTCGGATGCTTAATATATTTATATATAATCCCTCCATCCGAATATTTATCTATCGACTTACTAAATTCTTTATCAATTGTTACTTTATATAATTCAATGATGTCACTCAACAAATAACAAATAAGAACATGTCCAGCTTCGTGTATTGCAATATCATTTGGTTGTAAAAGAGCCATGAGATATAAATTATTTGGTCTAGTTGAAAGAAACCGCCCCTTTCAGAGCGGTTCAATTACATTTAATTTACTAAATATTACTGTATGAAATTTATTGAAGTCCAAAATTAGTCGGTTACAACCCCGATTCTTGCTTTTACAGGAATGTTATATGTGTTTAAGCTTGGTGTTTGTCCGTGAAAATCAAAA
This sequence comes from Bacteroidota bacterium, assembly GCA_023426625.1. Classification (GTDB taxonomy): domain Bacteria; phylum Bacteroidota; class Bacteroidia; order Flavobacteriales; family Weeksellaceae; genus Chryseobacterium. The sequence goes on along the minus strand of JAFAAJ010000190.1, from coordinate 10,247 downwards.
TCGATGTTAACGCCCGGTCTGAAAATCAGGCAATGCGTGGAACCTCCGAAATGAAATGTTCCTATCGGATCTCCTTTTTTTACATGATCTCCTACATTTACCGTAATTTCACAACTGGAAACTTCCGCCATACCAATGGCTACAAAACACATCAGACCGATCTTATCATTGTCTGATTGAATAAAAATCAGTGCACGTGCAGCGATTTCAGCGATGTAGCCTTGAGAATCGTTAGGTCCTGCAGGATCGTAACCTTCAACAGGTGCTTCTGCGTAATAAGTTCCCGGAACATTCTGGATAGCGACTATCTTACCATCAACCGGACTGTTCCATCTGTGATAGGTTTTGGCACAAAGAAATGCCTGATAAACAGTACTGTTATCTCCAAAATGGGTTGCTAAAGGATGATTAGCCATTATATCAATCAGTGAATACGGCTGTCCTTTCATCCAGAACTTATCTTTCATCATAGCATTGGTCACACAGTTGTAAGGTGCAGATTCACAGGCATTGACAATTACGGACGGATCTGTATCTTCAGGACTCACCTCTCTTACCCCCGGATTGAATTCCCTTGTGAAAAAGTCGTCCCAGCTTTTGATTCCAAAATAAGGCTGATTGGGATCACACTGGTAATTATAAATGAAATTTTCAAGAGCATCTTCCGGATCATTTCCCTGACCTCTCAACGGATCCATTGCGGCAATAGCTTCTAAAGCTTCCGGAGAAAACCAACCGATCGGATTGGTATAGTCTGGTTGTGGCTGACTGACCGGTCCGTTTACCAATACATATTGTGAAGCACTGGTTTGCAGGAATTCCTTCCAAACGCCTAATATGGCACTTAATTTTTCATTGACAACTGCATTTGTGAATGCTAAATATCCCCCACTCGTTCCCATTGCCCAATCTAAAATGGCGTTGATAGGAAATCCAACCAAACCTATGGTATCTTCAATTTTACTGTAGCAAGGAGCCTCCTGTAAAATCTGATTCATGATCTGAAGCATGGTTTCAAAGTTCTTTACCGGCTCATTATATCCTTGAGGAATTTCATCGTACATGCTGGTGAAACTCATATACAAAATGGGATCATTATATATGGCATCTCTCAAATCAGCGATCGTTGGATGCAGCGGCTGCGGATTAAGCTTTACCTGTGCGATCTTTTTTGCGATCCAGTTGTTGAGGAAGTTTCTGTCGGAAGGAAGCCACTTTCCTACTCTGTATTTTACATGATTCATAATAATATTGTTTTATGGTTATTTATTTTTTAATCACACTAAATATACTAATGAAGATTCATTTACGCAGCAGTATTTCTACGTAATGTGATATAAAATATGATTGTTGAGTAAATTTTGCATTTATTTTAATTTTTTAAAGAAAATTATACCGTTTGTTTGGTCTTATTATTGAAGGATAACCATTACCACTTCAATATTTAATTAATATGAAAAAACATGTAGTCATTGTAGGCGGAGGATTTGCGGGGATCAACCTGATTAAATCCTTAAAAAACGATAGCAGATTCCAAATAACTTTGGTTGATAAAAACAATTATCACTTTTTTCCACCATTGATCTATCAGGTGGCAACATCTTTTATTGAGGCATCCAATATCAGTTATCCGTTCCGGAAGATGATCTCAAAATACAATAATGTACATTTTCATATGGGAAGCCTGCTCAGGGTGAATCGTGAAAACAATACCATTGAAACAGACACGGGAAACTTAAGTTATGATTACCTGGTTTTAGCCTTGGGAACGGAATCCAATTTCTTTGGAATGGAAAACGTTCAGAGATGTGCCCTTCCTATGAAAAGTATTGAAGAAGCCCTTTATCTCAGAAATCACATGCTGCTAAATCTCGAGGAAGCTGCCCGGAATAAAGACATAAAAGCTGCTGAAAAGCTACAGAACGTTGTCATCGCAGGTGGTGGTCCTACAGGTGTGGAACTGGCCGGAATGCTTGCCGAAATGGGAAGGTATATTGCTGAAAAAGAATATCCCGAGATCAAATTGGGCTTATCCAATCTATACCTCATAGATGCATTGCCGAATTTGCTGTCCTCCATGAGTGAAACTGCTCAGGATACTTCTTACAAAACTTTGGAAAAATTAGGAGTGAAAATTCTTCTCAATACTTCTGTAAAAGATTATGTAGACGGAAAAGTATTATTATCAGACGGAAGTTCAATTCCTACAGAAACACTGATCTGGACTTCCGGAGTTATCGGAAGAGAAGTTCCCGGATTACCGGAAGAAAGTATAACCAAAGGCAGAAGAATCCTCGTAGATGAATTCAATAAGGTACATAATACCGAAAATATTTTGCTTTAGGAGACATTTGCCTTCAGCTCACAGACAAAAATTATCCTAAAGGACACCCTCAATTGGCACAGGTTGCCATACAACAAGCCAAAAATCTCGGAGATAATCTTAAACGTTTACAGGAAGTGAAAAGAGGAATTCCGTTCCGGTATAAAAATAAAGGAAGTATGGCAATCATATCCAAGTTCAAAGCAGTGGTAGATCTGCCTGATTTTTCTTTTAAAGGATTTATTGCTTGGCTTACCTGGTTGTTCATTCATATTATTCCGCTGGTTGGTTTCAGAAATAAATTACGACTGGCGTTGGATTGGCTGCGGTTGTTCATTACCAATAATCCATCTATACGTCTTATCCTTTATCCGAAAAGAAATACCAGTAAAAATCAATAATAAATCATTCTGAACAGATAAAAATATTGCTTTTTTTATATGAAGTCTAAAAATGAGCAGGTAGTTTTGTTTTTTCTAAAAATTATGTTGTAAATAATTTATTTTACAAGGAAAATTAATTATTAAATTTAAAATATTCTATAATAATTATTTTAAGCTTTATATTTGTGCTGTTAGAAATTAAATGCTTAATAATAATTTCCAGAATTATGATAGTTAATGAAGACTTGTTACTTTCTTCCGGCGGTACTGTACAGACCTATGCGCCCAATGATATTATTTTCAGAGAAGGAAGCCTGCCTAAATACTACTTCCAGATAAAAAAAGGAATTGTAAAACTCAATAATTATCACGAAGATGGTAAAGAAGTGATCTACAGTGTTCCGACTGCAGGACATTGTATTGCCGAAACGTTCCTGTTTACCGATCTCTCCTATCCTATCAACGCCATTGCCATGACGGATTGTGAAGTTATTCAAATGGAAAAATCCAGGTTTTTGCAGCTGCTGAACAAATTTCCAGACCTCCTGATGAAACTATCCTCATATACCGCAGAAAGGATGTATTACAGATATATTATGATGGATGTTTTCTCCAATATGGATCCTGCTGTAAGAATCAAAAAAGTGATGGACAACCTGAAAAGTTTCAATAAATATGTAGACAAATACTCTTATCAGTTTCCGTTTACCAGAAAGCAATTAGCTTCTCTTACCGGGTTAAGTGTTGAGACTGTGATCCGCGTCATCAAGAAGATGGAAAAAGAGGAAATTGTAAAGATCGTCGATCGCAGAATATTTTATTGATAAAAGTTGATGGAATATATCATAAAATTTATTGTAATAATTTATTATGCTTCACATAATTTTTAAAATATTTTGTTATCTTTGTGTAACGAAATAATTTTTTTTCATCATTTGTGTTTTTTGGGGTCTCCTTGTGAGGCCTTTTTTATTTCATGAAAAGCTTAACTGAATAATATATCTTTAAAAGCCATTGCAGCCAAATGCACCTGTACAGACCAGTCATCTGCAGCATCGCTTCCCGCATCATCCGAAATATATTTCAGGCATAGGAATGGGATGTTTTCCTTTTTTGCGATCAGGGCTAAAGGATACGCTTCCATATCCACAATATTATAAACTGTTTCAGAGTGATTCATCTCAAAACTGTCGCCGCTTCCGCAAATCCCTTCTTTCAGGCTGTTCATTTTCAGTCCGTATTCCAAAACAGGCGGAATTCCCGACAACGGAGTTTCATATAAACTAAAGCCAAGTCCTCGCACATCCATATCCCGCTGAATGAACTTGGTACAGCATACCACTTCTCCCTTATTAAAATTCTTGCTTCCTGCTGAACCCAGATTGACGATCAGTTTCGGTTTTCGGGTATGAATTTCCTTGGTCAGTTCTATCGCTGCATTCACTTTTCCTATTCCGGTGATCAGCTTGTTTTTTTCATCAAAAACCTTTCCTGCTTCTGATTCCAGAGCAAAAACAAAAAGCGTGTCTGAAACCGGAAAATGCAGATCTTCGTTTATCTTTATCATTGAAATTAAAAATTAAATAGTACATCCATCAGTATCACAGGAATTGCTGTTTGAAAGATCCTTGAACGGAACCACGGTTTCCTCATAAGTCTGTCGAAGAGCATTCACAAAAACATCCACAGGCTGTGCTCCGGAAACAGCATATTTACCGTTCAGTATAAAAAAAGGAACTCCTGTGATCCCATTATTCTGCGCTTCAGTAATATCTTTCTTCACCTCATTGTCGAGTTGATCGGAATTCAAAACCTGATTGGCTTCTTCCCTGTCAATGCCCAGTTTTTCAGCAAGTGATAACAGAAATTCAGCGTCACCTACATTTTCTCCATTATTGAAATGTGCTTCGAACAAAGCTTCTTCCATTTCTGAAGACTTATAATATTTTTTGGCTAAATGAAGTAATTTATGCGCTTGAAAGGTATTGGTGATTAAAGCTTTATCAAAATTAAAATCAAGTCCGGCCAATTGACCCATCTGTGAAACCTGATTCACCATTTGTGCTGCCTGATTTTCAGGAAGTCCTTTTTTATCTCTTAAATAACTTACTGTATTCTGAGTTTCAGAAGCACTTAATGTTGGGTCTAGCTGAAAACTCTTCCACTCCACTTCCACTTCTTCCCTGAACGGCAGTTTTTCAAGAGCCGCTTCAAAATGATGTTTGCCTATATAACAAAACGGACACATAACGTCCGACCAGATTTCTATTTTCATTATTGATTTGTATTGAACAGCAAATATATGCTTGATTAAAGTGGATCAAAGTTAGCGCATCTGTTCTAAATATCTTTCAGATCACAATAAAAATTTGTTCTTTTGTACATCGTATTGTCATGAAAAAATCAGAAGCCACCCGTTTAACAATTTTGCAAAAAGCATTTGACCTGATCTATGTAAAAGGATATCAGACGACAAGTGTAGATGAGATTATTGCCACAACACAGGTTACCAAAGGAGCTTTCTATTATCATTTCAAAACCAAAGACGAAATGGGACTTGCAATCATCAATGAATTGCTGAAACCTACTTTTAAAAAGAATTTTATTGATCCATTAGGTAATGATGATCATCCGCTGGATAATATTTATGAACTGATGTATTCCATTTTGATGGAAAATGAAATCCTCAAAGTTGAATACGGCTGTCCTGCTTCCAATTTCACTCAGGAAATGACTCCCTGGAACATCGATTTTACCAAAGCCTTGAACGAACTTTCCAGGCAATGGGAAAATGCCATGGTAGAAGCTATTGAAAAAGGCAAACAAACGGGAATAATCAGTAAAGATGCTGATGCCAAAGGAATTGCTGTGTGGGTGATGTCCGGATATTGGGGGGTAAGAAATTTAGGAAAACTGGAAAATAATAAATCTGTATATCTTACTTATTTAAAGCAACTTAAAGCTTACCTGAATTCATTCAAATAATTTTTTTACTTTAAAACATACTAATTAGTATGTTTTTGTATTACCTTTGTCATGAAATACAAAAAATGACAATGTACCAAACACTTACATTTCTCCATTCCCTGTTCCGCTGGTTGGTCTTATTAAGTCTTTTATATGCGATCTACAGAGCTTACAGAGGATATTTCCGGAATAAAGTATTCCTCAAAACAGATGATTCCGTAAGACACTGGACAGCAACTATTGCTCATATTCAACTGATATTGGGGATCACGTTATATTCCCAAAGTCCTGTCATCAGATATTTCTGGAAGAACTTCAGTACTGCAAAGGAATCTTTTGATCTGTTGTTTTTCGGACTTATACATATTCTGTTGATGCTGACTTCAATTATTATCATCACAATAGGCTCAGCTTTAGCAAAAAGAAAAGAAGCCGATAAAGAAAAGTTCAAAACAATGTTTCTTTATTTCACCATTGCACTGATCATCATTTTTATAGCCATTCCGTGGCCTTTTTCACCACTTGCCAACAGACCTTATTTCAGATAACATGATACATTTATTCAAAACAAAACTTGGGCGTTTAAGAATTCTTGCCTTTCTTGAAGGGATTTCATTATTAATACTTGTTTTCATTGCTGTTCCGCTGAAGCACTGGATGGGAGATCCTTCCTGGGTTCGAACGCTTGGACCGGTTCATGGTGCTTTATTTCTGCTGTTTCTGTTCAATACATTAAGTGTAGGAGTAGAACAGCAATGGAATTTTAAAGAAACGACCTGGAAGGTGCTGATTGCCTGCTTCATTCCATTCGGAACATTTTATATCGACAGAAAAATTTTAAGCAGACTATGAAAAATATATTAATAATTGGCGGAATAATTCTCGCAGTGTATGTAGTGTACCGTATTTACAAATATCAGACGCTGGATAATGGACTGGAAAAACTCATCAAAAACGGAGCAGTTATTCTGGATGTGCGGACGGAAAAAGAATATGAAATGGGACATATTGAAGGCTCTGTGAATATTTCATTGGGAACCATTAGGGAAAGATATACAGAACTCGATCCGGACAAAACCTACATCACAGTTTGTTCACACGGACTTCGAAGTGTAAAAGTGGAAGGTATTCTTAAAGAAAAAGGCTTTAAAAACGTCTACAATGGCGGAACGTGGATAGACCTTCAGAAAACTATTGAGAAATAAAACAGCTGTTCATCATTGAACGGTTTTTTTTAGCTAAAATTTCTAAATCTCTTGATTGATAACAGTTTTTAAGGTAATTTGGTTAGATTTTTGAAGGATCATGCTAAATCAGTCACACCATTGAAACTAATCACATTCACATCAAAAGGTATTTATTGTCCCCAGGGAAAATTTTATATAGATCCGTGGAGACCTATTGATATGGCAGTTATTACCCATGGCCATGGAGATCATGCACGATGGGGAATGAAAAAATATTTGTGTCATCATTTCACAAAACCGATTTTGCACCAAAGAATAGGACCGGATATAGAATGTCAAAGCATTGAATACGGTGAAGAGATCAACATCAATGGAGTGAAGCTTTCCATGCATCCTGCAGGGCATATCATCGGTTCTGCGCAGATCAGGCTGGAATACAAAGGCTATGTAAGTGTCGTTTCGGGAGATTATAAAGTTCAGAATGACGGACTCAGTACTCCATTTGAATTGGTAAGATGCAATGAGTTTGTTACAGAGAGCACTTTCGGACTTCCGATTTACAATTGGTTAGAGATTGATGACCTTAATAAAAAACTCCAGAGTTGGGTGCTGAGAAATCAGGAAAACGGCAGAACATCCGTATTCATCGGGTATTCTCTTGGAAAAGCCCAACGAATCATGAAAGCGGTGGAAGGTTTAGGTAAAATTTACACCCACTACTCCATCGGAAAGCTGAATGAAGCTTTTGAAACCGTAGGAATTTCCCTCCCAGATTATGAAATCGCCGACTTCAGAGAGAATGCCAAACAAGTACAGAACGAGATTGTTATTGTTCCGCCCGCTTTGCTGGACAGCAATGTGATCAAGAAAGTTCCCAATGCAGCAACAGCCATTTGTTCCGGCTGGATGCAGGTTCGGGGAGCAAGACGATGGCGAAGTGCGGATGCAGGATTTGCCATGAGCGATCATGCCGATTGGAAAGGTTTACTAGAAGCGGTAAAGGCCACCGAAGCAGAACTGGTACACGTTACACACGGACAGACCGAAGTATTTTCAAAATATTTAAACGAGATCGGAATAAAATCAGATGTAGTGGAAACACTTTACGGTGAAGATGAAGAAGAAGCGGAAAAAGAAACCATTGAAAATCCGGAATCTGAAGTTTAAACAGAAATTAGTAAGATGAAACATTTCGCAGAACTTATCAACGCTTTGGAAAGCACCAATAAGACCAATGCAAAGATTGATGCCATCGTAGATTACCTGGAACGTGCACCGGATCAGGATAAGGTATGGTTTATTGCTCTGTTCACAGGAAAACGACCTAAGCGAAATGTAAACACCAATCTCATGAAAGAATGGGCACTGGAAATCACGGAACTTCCGTTTTGGCTGTTTCAGGAAAGCTATTCTTCCGTAGGAGATCTTGGTGAAACACTCTCATTGATTCTTCCTCCACCTTCAGAAAAAATAGAACATTCCCTTTCAAAATGGATGACCGATATTATTAACCTTAAAGATAAGACCGAAGCAGAAAAAAAAGAATTTGTATTAAATTCCTGGAACGGACTCGACTATACGGAAAGGCTTATTTTTAATAAATTATTAGGTGGAAGTTTCAGAATCGGGGTTTCTTATAAAACACTCATCAATGCACTTACCAAATATTCCGGGCAGGAAACCAATATTCTCATGCACAGCATTATGGGAAAATGGGAACCCGGAGAAATTTCTTTCAGTGAACTGATCTCAGCAGAGAAGGTAAATCCCGATAACTCAAAACCTTATCCGTTTTGTCTGGCTTATGCACTGGAAAAAGAACTTCCGGAACTAGGAAATCCCGATGAATGGCTTATAGAATACAAGTGGGATGGAATTCGAGGGCAGATCATCCGTAGGAATGATGAAGTTTTCATCTGGTCCAGAGGAGAAGAAATGATCACCGAACAATTTCCGGAAATTGCGGAAACAATTCAGGCTATGAAAGGTAATTTCGTTATTGACGGAGAAATCCTAGCCGTAAAAGAAGGCTGTGTTTTAAATTTTAATGAACTTCAAAAACGTCTGAACCGGAAAAATATCACGAAAAAAATGATGGCCGATATTCCTATAGAAGTTTTTGCGTATGATCTTATTGAATTGGAAGGAAACGATCTGCGGGAAAAACCCATTTCTGCCCGAAGAGCCATGCTGGAAGAATTACTGCTAGACCAGCAACCGCAGAACATCAGTTTATCAAGATCTATCGATTTTGAAAAATGGGAGCAGCTTGATCTGATAAGAGAAAATTCCAGAGAGATCAATAGTGAAGGTTTAATGCTGATACAAAAAAATTCTCCATACCATTCAGGGAGAAAAAAAGGCGACTGGTGGAAGTGGAAAGTAAATCCGTTAACCATTGATGCCGTATTGATTTATGCCCAAAAAGGAAGCGGAAGACGAAGCGCCTATTATACAGATTATACTTTTGCCGTGAAAAACGGAGATTCTTTAGTCACTATTGCTAAAGCTTACTCAGGACTTACCGATAAAGAAATTATGGAAGTCAGCCGTTTTGTAACCAAGAATGCCATAGAAAAATTTGGTCCGGTAAGAACGGTAAAAGCAGAACTTGTTTTTGAAATTGCTTTCGAGGGAATAGGTTTTAGTAACCGTCATAAAAGCGGTGTGGCACTGAGGTTCCCAAGAATTGTAAGATGGAGGAAAGATAAAACGGTAGACGAAATTGATGAACTGGAAGAAATTAAAAAACTGATACAATAATTGGCTGCTTTTGAACATACCAAAGGTTACAGGATGATCCGTCAATGGATGGAAGATAAAGGGATAGCTCCTTTTAGATTCCAGACGGAAACGTGGCGAAAGTTCGGCAACGGTTACAGCGGAATGGTGGTTGCACCTACAGGTTTTGGCAAAACATTTTCTGTTTTTCTGGCTTTGGTTTCAGATTTCTTGACCCATCCTGAAAAATATAAAAAAGGACTGAAAATGGTATGGATCACTCCTCTTCGTTCTCTTTCAAAGGATATTGCCAAGGCGATGCAGGAGGCCATTGATGAGATCGGTCTCGATTGGATGGTGGGTGTCCGAAATGGAGATAATGATCCAAAAGTACGACAACAACAGGTTAAAAATATGCCTGAAATTTTGGTGGTAACTCCGGAAAGCATTCATTTACTTCTCGGGCAGAAAAATCATGACAGATTCTTCAAAAATCTGCATTGTGTTACTGTGGATGAATGGCATGAATTACTCGGTTCCAAACGTGGTGTGATGATCGAACTGGCTATTTCACAATTAAGAAAATACAATCCGAAGCTTAAAATATGGGGAATCACAGCAACCATCGGAAATCTCGACGAAGCACATGTTGTTTTGATTCCGTAT